>NZ_JBXWZQ010000069.1:0-2708 GCF_059432795.1 Nitrococcus sp.
ATGCCTGCGACGATGGCGGTGTAGAGGCCGTTCTGCGGGGGCACACCGCTGGCGATAGCCAGCGCCATGGACAACGGCAGCGCGATCACGCCCACTGTCAGACCGCTCAGGACGTTGGACCAGAGGACCGAAGACGAGGGCTTGCTCCGGATGCTTCGGGTCAAGGCATAAAACACATCTACGTCCTCGGCGGCAATTTATGCCGCTCAAATCAAAACGGCCTGCATAAGGCGCACGTGAACGGCCGCGACTAAAAGCCCCCGCCGGAGACGTCGAATCGTGGCGCTGTCTCGTGCTGAGCCGTCATCCACGCCCGACATATTCCTATTAGGACGTGTTCACAATTGAGTTTAAACTACCGTTCCAAGCTGTTGATGGACCTGGCCCGATGGAACGGCGAGTGCTACGAGACGACCAATGGGAGCGGATCAAGGACTTCTTGCCCGGCAAAGCCTCCGATCGGGGCGTGACTGCCAAAGACAATCGCTTGTTTTTGGAAGCCGTGCTATGGATCGCGCGCACCGGTGCGCCCTGGCGCGATCTGCCCCCAGAGCTGGGCAACTGGCACACCACATATGTCCGCTTTGCGCGTTGGGCCAGAGACGGGGTCAGGGAGCGCATCTTCCAAGCCTTCGGTGAGGATCGGGATCTCGAAGAAGTCATGCTCGACAGCACGGCAGTGCGTGCCCACCAACACGCCGCAGGCGCCCAAAAAACACGGCCCGCAGGCTCTGGACCGCTCTCGCGGCGGATCCGCCACCAAACTCCACGGCATCGTCGATGCGCTCGGTAACCCCATCGGCTTCACACTCACCGGCGCCGAGCAGGCCGATATCACCCAAGCCTTCGCCCTGCTCGAGCAAACTCCAGGCGCGCAGGCGGTGATCGCCGATAAGGGCTATGACTGCAACGCCTTGGTCGAGCACATCGAAGCACAGCAGGCCGAAGTGATCATTCCGCCACGCTCCAATCGCAAGGCGCTTCGCGACTATGATCGGCATCGCTACAAGGCGCGCAATTTGGTGAAGCGCTTCTTCAACCGGCTCAAGCAGTTTCGCCGGGTAGCGATCCGGTACGAGAAACTCGCCGCCCATTTTGCTGCCATGGTCAGGTGTGCATGCATCGTGCTCTGGCTCGCTTAATTGTGAACACGACCTAGTAGGCCCAACGACGAAGCTAACCGGCGCCGACGGAGGAGGCGTCCGAGTTGAGCGCCGAGTTAGGTGCGTGATTTCCAATAACCCGGTCGCTGCCTGAGGTGCATGACCGCGATGACCTCTATGCGATCATTACTGACGCGGTATATGACACCATAAGGAAAGCGCAGTATTCGACACTTTCTTACTTCCCCTTCGATGCGACGATAGATCAACGGGTTTCTCCCTATTCGGGAAATCGTGTCGTTTAACGCTTCCAGAAAGCGCACCTCAAGATTAGGCTGTTGCTCTTTATAGAACGCAGCCGCCTCATCGGCCTCTGCAAGTGCCTCCGGATGAAACCAGCAGGGCTTCATGAATATTTTTTTTGAAGCTGGACCAAAGCGTCTTCTGCTGATATGAGCTGTGCTTTTCCTTCATCTATTTCACGGCAGCGTTTCTGAATTTCGTTCATCCACTCTTCTGAAATCAGAAAGTCCTCTTCATAGTCTAGACTTTCCAGCAGTAGTTCCGCTAAGGACGCTCTAGCGGTTGATGGGAGCTTGAGGGCTTTTTCGGCGATCTCTTCGATCTCGGACTTCATGGCAAAACCTCGCATAGTCAACTTATTAAGTGTATCTCTGCTGCTGCCGCTGCACCTAACGATTTAGCTCAGCCGCGCCGGAACCCCGCAGCGGTGAAGGCGTCGGCTGAAGCGCATTGATACTGGTTGAGGCCTCCCCCCCGGCGGGGTGCCAATACGGCTACCCTGCCAAAGGCCACTACACCCGGAGGAGACCTCATCATGCGATTCTACACACAGCCGCACCGGTATTACTGCGGGATCGATCTGCACGCCCGTTCCATGTACGTCTGCGTGCTGGATGCCGAGGGGCAGATCCTCGTGCACCGGAATATCCCCACCGATGCCGAGCGCTTTTTGCGCCTGATGGCCCCGTACCGCGACGACCTGGTGGTTGCCGTGGAGTGCATCTTCTGCTGGTACTGGCTTGCCGACCTGTGCGCCCGCGAGGGGATCGCTTTCGTGTTTGGTCATGCCCTCTACATGAAGGCCATCCACGGCGGTAAGGCGAAAAACGACCGTATCGATTCGCTGAAGATCGCGATGTTGCTGCGCGGGGGCATGATCCCCCAGGGTCTATGTCTACCCGGCCGGGATGCGCGCCACGCGTGATCTGCTGCGCCGGCGGATGTATTTGATGCACCATCGCGCCGATCTGCTCGCCCACATCCAGAACACGGTCAGTCAGTACAATCTGCCAGCGCTGGAGAAGCGTATCGCCCATGCCCGTAACCGCGAGGGTCTCGCCGAGCACTTTCCCTACCTCGTCGTCCGGCGCATGGTGGCGCTCGATCTCGCCCAGATCGATCAGCTCGATGCCACGCTCACGGCGCTGGAGCTCGATCTGGTGCGTCAAGCCAAGCCCTGGGTGTCAACCTCACAGTCGACAGTGCCCCTTTTGATTCCTGTATAAAGGAGCCAGGGCTTTCGTAGGAGCCGAAGACTGTGAGCGACTCAAACGAAGTACCAACGGACCCGACCCTTGAGCG
>NZ_JBXWZQ010000070.1:0-5729 GCF_059432795.1 Nitrococcus sp.
TGTGCTCCTTGTCGGTCAACACGATCGGCGGGGCAACTCGCATGCGCTTGATCCCAGGCTACAGAGGATAATGCGTTGGAATGACTCAGCCACAATAAGTTCCGTCAAGAACAGAACCATACACTAGAGGCTGATGCGCTGGATGCGCGCTTCACGCGTGTCGCGGAAATACCGTTCTCGTCCGAGCGCAAGATGATGAGTACGATTCATCATGACACCGAACGGCATGGAAGCCTGCTCGCTCTGACGAAAGGGGCACCCGACGTCTTGCTTGCGCGCTGTACGCAGGAGCTAGTGGGAGAGGAGACGAGGCCGCTTTCACAGGCGCGGCGCGCGGAGATTCTATCGAGCAATGAAGCGCTGGCCGGTGAAGCGTTGCGTACCCTCGGAGTCGCCTTTCGCTTGCTGCCGAAGGATGCGCTCGAGCGAGACGCGTGCGATGAGCGCGTGGAACACGACCTCAGTTTCCTCGGGCTGATCGGGATGATCGACCCGCCCCGAGCTGAGGCGACGCAGGCGGTGGCGCGCGCTAAGAGTGCCGGCATTCGCCCGATCATGATCACCGGAGATCATCCTAGAACCGCTGCTGTTATCGCCATGGAGCTCGATATTACGGTCGACGGCCGAACCGTTAGCGGCACGGAGGTCGAGGGTATGCCGGACGAGATGCTCGCGCAAACGGCCTGCGACGTATCGGTCTACGCGCGCGTCAATCCCGAGCACAAGCTGCGGATCGTCAGCGCGTTGCAGAGTCAAGGAAGGACGGTGGCGATGACGGGCGACGGCGTCAATGACGCGCCCGCCTTGAAAACCGCCGATATCGGGGTGGCGATGGGTATTACCGGAACGGATGTTTCGAAGGAAGCGGCCGATATGGTTCTCACTGACGACAACTTCGCCTCGATCGTCGCGGCGGTTGAAGAGGGACGGGCAATCTTCTCGAACATCAGGAAGTTTTTGCGCTACCTGCTCTCATCCAATATCGGGGAAGTGATGACCATGTTCTTCGGCGTGCTGCTGACAGATGTGATCGGGCTGATCCCGGACGCTGACGGCGTCGTCGCACTGCCGTTGCTCGCGACGTAAATTCTCTGGATCAATCTGGTCACCGACGGCGCCCCCGCGCTCGCCCTCGGCGTCGATCCGGCGGGTGCCGGAATAATGAACGAACCGCCACGCCCGCGGCATGAAGGCGTGATCACATTGCGCATGTGGCGGGGTATCTTGTTCGTCGGCGCGATCATGGCGGCGGGGACACTGCTCGTGCTGGACACGAGCTTGCCCGGCGGACTAATCGAAGGCTCAGGTGACGTGCGCTACGCGCAGACGATGGCTTTTACCACTTTGGTGCTGTTCTCGCTTTTCACGGTGTTCAACGCACGTTCCGACCAACGAAGCGCGTTTGCCGAGCTGTTTTCGAATAAATGGCTCTGGGGAGCGGTTCTGCTGTCGTTGTCGTTGCAAGTGGCGGTGGTATACACGCCATTTCTGCAACACGCCTTCTCGACCGTGAGCTTGAGCATCGGCGATTGGCTATACTGCGCAGCAGTCGCGAGCTCCGTGCTGTGGCTGCGCGAACTGAGCAAGGCCATGCCACGCGCGACAGGCCAAGTTCGTCACCGGGAAGCACCGGAGCCCTAACGCGATCAATCACCGCGATACCATCACCGTTTCCCGCGATCGCTTCGATGGTGCCGTCTTCGACTTCGACGGCGTGCTGACCGATACCGCACGTGTACATTCGGCGGCCTGGACAACAGTCTTCGACGATTATCGACAACGCCACAGCGTGCGCACGGGCGTCGGTTTTCGCCCTTTCGACTCGCAAGCTGGTTATTTTCCCATGTCGATGGGCGTTCACGCGAGGGCGGTGCGCGGCAATTTCTGGCTTCGCGAGGTATTAACATTCCCGAGAAAGCTCCGGGCTGCCCCGCAGGGGATACCGTGAAAGCCTTGGCCGCGCGGAAGGACGCACTGGTGCAGGAGGATCACGCCGACGGCGCGGAGGGCTGGAACTCCGGGGTGGGCTCCGACTCGCGTAACTTCCCGGCCTTCAGCCATCAAGGAGAGTGGGGTCAATACTCGGGACATCGACTTCAAGCGGTGTAAGCGTAGCCATGGGTCAGACAAGATTGTAGAGCAGGTCACGCGGGACAACAACGCGGCACGGCACTTACCCCGATGCCCCCATCAGGGCATCCGCTCGCAACGCGGCGATCCATTCCTCATTGGTCGGCTCGACCGCAACTGTGGCGGGGCTGGCCTTCGTCGAGATTACGGGCGCATTGGCGGCGTTGGCCGCAGGGTCGAGCGCTATGCCCAGGTACGCGAGCCCATCGCAGATGCGCTCGCGCAACACAGGATTGTGCTCACCGATGCCCGCAGTGAAGACGAGGAGATCGAGCCCGCCAAGTGCCGCGGTCATCGAGGCGATTTCCCGTGCGGCACGGCGTATATAGAGTGCCAGTGCACGGCGCGCGCGGGGCTCCCTGGCTTCCTGCTCCAGCAATGTGCGCGTATCGGATGAGATCCCCGATATTCCGAGTAGTCCTGAGCCGTGGTAAAGAAGCTGTCCCACCTCTTCGAGCGAGCGCTTTTCGAATTCCATTAGATACAACAACGCGCCGGGGTCGAGCGCGCCACTTCGGGTGCCCATCATCAGCCCGTCCAGCGCGGAAAACCCCATCGTCGTTGCCACGCTTTTCAGATCCAGCATGCCGCAAAGACTGGCGCCGCTTCCCAGATGAGCAACAATTGTGCGGCCTCGGGCCAGTTCCCCGTGGCGTTCGGCGAGTGCAATCGACTGGTATTCGTAGGAGAGCCCGTGGAAGCCATATCTGCGTATGCCGCGCTCCCAAGCATCCCAGGAGAGCGGCAGCATCTGCTCGACTTCGGGCAGGGTATGGTGAAAGGCCGTGTCGAAACACGCAATCTGAGGCAGCTCGGGCCACTGTACTAGTAACCGCGCTATGGCCTCTAGCGCAAAGGGCTGATGCAGCGGCGCCAAGGGAATATAGCTACGCAGGTCCGCGAGCACATCAGCATCGATCCGCACCGGCTTGAAATATTTACTCCCTCCGTGCACCACACGGTGCGAGATCGCCGTGATGGCGCGGCTGCCACGCCGAGCTTCGACGCGTCGCGCAATGTGGGTTAACGCCGCTTCGTAAGGCTCGGAAGAGTCGAGTGTGATCGGCGCTGGTTCGCAACCCGTTTCGCCGAAAGTTGGTGTGGTTTCTGTGAGGCCATCGACTTTGCCGTTCCAGAGCGGCTTGCGGTCAGACGGTATATGGGCAGTGTCGAAAAGCGCGAATTTGATGCTGGAAGAGCCGCAGTTGAGGACGAGGATCAAATCACTCATGGCGTACAGCTGCTGGTGGAGATGCGCGAACAGGTCGCTTATTGGGCAATACGGCGCACGCCATCGTCACTACCGCTGCTAGCGAGATCATGCTCAGATGTTCCGCACCGACCCACTGTGATGGCGAAAGTAATCTCCGTGACGATCCCATTTAAATACACCGTTGTCCCATCAGCGATCAAGGTGCGGCTGACGGCCGTTTGAGGGGCCGCAATATTGCGGGAGCTATTCGAAAGGAGAAAAGATGCTGGGGGCAAATGGCCAAGACTCAATTGGCTCCATGCGTCGGAAAAAGCGAGTTTTTGAACCATTGCGACAACCGCGCAGCCATGAGGGCCATTAGATCGACGTCTCCACATCACCGTGGAGCAGCGAGCCGTGATCGATGCGCCAATGTCGAACGCCGGCGGACTCACTCAGGAAATATTCATCGACGCCCCGAGAATGTCTATGGAGCGGTCGATCTCCTCAACCATGCCCCCGGCGTAGCGCAAGCCGGCCTTGGAATTCTCCAGGGTAACTTTCATGGAGTCCGCGGGGTGACAGGTGCCAGCCTTGCACCCACCGGGTGGACCGTGTCGTGCTCAGCGTGAGCTAACCTCCCGCTCAGAGGTGCGCGCTACGGTGTGGGCCGAATGATCGTGGAGATGACTGGCGCGCCGCTCGGCTGGGACGCCCTTGTAATTGCATTCACTCGCAGCCTTCTTCAGCTGTACGTGGAAATTTCCTCTCGTAGGTTTTTAACGCTTCATCCACTGAAGCGCAGAAGGCAAGCTCCCCCACCCGCTTGCGGACACCCGCCCGGCGCAGTTTGAGGATCATACGCGGGTGCAGGTTGCTGATTAGCAATCCAATACGGCGGGCCCGCAGCTCGCTAACGATAGATTCCAAGGAGACGATCGCGGTCATGTCCAGCATGGTGACACCCCGCATGTTGAGGATGACCACGCGCACGTGCGGATTAACCATGCTGATATGGCGCATGGCCTTCTGGGCAGAGCCGAAGAACAACGGCCCATTTATATCGTAAACGGCCACCTCTTTCGGAAGATCCTGTGCGTGCTCGTCTCCATCGTTGAGCACGCCACGGATGTCTACTCCCGTCAAAGCTATGCTGCGGCGGATAAACAGCATGGCCGCCAAGCCGACGCCAACACTTACTGCAATGACCATGTCGAACAACACAGTCAGCGAAAAGCAAGTCAGCAGAGTAAGCACGTCGTGGCGCGGTGCGATCCTGAGAGTGCGCACGAAGTGGCGGGCCTCACTCATGTTCCAGGCCACCATGATCAACAGCGCCGCCATCGATGCCATGGGAATATAGGCAAGTAGGGGGGCCAGCGCCAGAATAGCGGCCAGGATGAACAGACTGTGCACGACAGAGGACACGGGGAGCGAACCACCGGCACGGATATTGGCCGCCGTGCGTGCAATGGCGGCAGTCGCCGGGATGCCGCTAAATAGCGGTGCGATCAGATTGCCGATGCCCTGCCCGATCAACTCATCATTGGGATTATGCTTTTTGCCGGACATGCCGTCGGCGACCACCGCACACAGTAGGGATTCAATCGCCCCGAGCATCGCGATGCTCAAGGCTGAGCCGATCAGTGTGTCCACCAGCTCAAAGGAAAGCCCGATGGGTTCACCGTTCGGCCCGGGCTGCTGCCAGGGCCACATGAACTCCGGCAACAGCGGCGGGATGCCGCTGCCGGTGACTCCGTTGATCTCATAGTGAAAGCGCGAACCGATGGTCTCCACAGTGAAGCCATCCACTACCACGACAAGACCCACTGCGGCAAAGGAGCCGACCAGCAATGCGACCAGATGCCCTGGTATCGGGCTGCGCAGGCGCGGCCACAAAAGCAGGATCAGGAAGGTCACCCCACCGATAAGGGCCTCCCGCCAGTCCAGAGTCGGCATGGCACCGATCAGGGTGGCGGCCTTCTCCGGAAAATGCCCGTCCAGGCTCGCGACGTCCAGTCCGAGAAGGTCCTTGATCTGAAGCGTGGCGATCACCACACCAATACCTGCGGTAAACCCAACTGTCACCGGATACGGCATCACCTCAATGAGGCTACCGAGGCGCAGCATCCCCATCAGAACCAGAATGATGCCCGCCATGAAGCCGCTGAGCAGCAACCCACCAGCCCGTATTGCTGCACAATCGGCAGCAACAGCACGACGAAGGCAGCCGTCGGCCCCGAGATATTTACCTTTGATCCACCAGTAAGCGCAATTACGATGCCTGCGACGATGGCGGTGTAGAGGCCGTTCTGCGGGGGCACACCGCTGGCGATAGCCAGCGCCATGGACAACGGCAGCGCGATCACGCCCACTGTCAGACCGCTCAGGACGTTGGACCAGAGGA
>NZ_JBXWZQ010000071.1:0-11546 GCF_059432795.1 Nitrococcus sp.
AAGGGTACTCGACGCTGGAGCATCATCAGCATCCGCACACGGTCGTCGTACTACGCGGCAGCGGCGAAGTCATTCTCGGCGACCGGGTGGAAACCATCGGCCTGCACGACTGCATCTATATCGCCCCAGGTACTTTCCATCAATTCCACGCCACCGGCGGCGAGCCACTCGGCTTTCTCTGCATAGTCGATCGCATCCGCGATCGGCCGGCATTGCCCTCACAGGATGAGCTCGAGCAGCTGCGCCGCAATGATCGAATCCGCCGGCGTATGCGTACGTGAAGACATCCGGCGCCCAACCCGCACGGTGCCGTTCACGCAACCCGCGGGCTAACTCTGGAAATACTCCGGTTCATTTCCCGGCAGCCATTTGATGTTACAGCCGATGCTGGGGTACTGCGGCTCCGGTATCTCGCCGCCGGCCAATAAGGCGTCCGCGGCGCGACGCAGGTCCTCGCCTGTGACAGCCTCCGATTTGCCCGGGCTGCTGGAATCGAAGCGTCCACGATAGACCAGCCGGCGATCCCGGTCGAAGAGGAAGAAATCCGGGGTACAGGCCGCCCGATAGTTCGAAGCGACATCCTGCGTGTAATCGTACAGGTACGGAAAAGGGTAGCCGGCCTTTTCCTTCTCCTCCTTCATGCGCTCGGGGCTGTCGTCCGGATACTTTTCGACATCGTTCGAGCTGATCGCCACGATAGCCAGCCCTTTCGCCTGGTAGTCATGGGCGAAGGCGGTCAAGCCCTGTTGTATGTGCTTGACGTACGGGCAGTGATTGCACAAGAACATGACCAGCAAGCCCTCGGCGTCTTCGAAATCCGCGAGGGCGACCATGTTTTCATCGGTATCGTAGAGTAGGAAATCAGGGGCTTTAGTGCCCAGCGTGAGCATGGTGGATTCGGTCCTCGCCACGAGGTCACCTCCCATCGTTGTTGTACGAATGATTGATTGTATGCAAGGAACGTCGATTATAAACACTCCCGAGCGCCCGGCCGCAGAGGGTTACGATCGACCGCGCTCGTAACCGACGTTGGCCAGGAAATCAGCAATGGCAGGTTGCATACGCCGTACGACCTTGTAGCCTTCATCGATCGCCTCTGCCCCGCGCGCGAATTCCAGCAGCCCGATCCGCCCCAGCCGTGGGCTGAGCAACAAATCCGGTGGATCGCCGGCCATGCGACTGCGCGTGATACGATCCTGCATGATGTTGACCGCCATTGTCATCACATCGAACAGCCCCGGCCCCGCCGCTGGCGAGCCGGTACGAAATTGACTCAACAGCACGGCCGCACGACCGCGCAACTGTGCCGATACCCGGTTGAACAGACCCGCATCGCCGGTCTCGACGCCCTCCTCGTCCGTCGTTGTCGTCTCGACCGGGTCCGGCATCGGCGGCGCCTGCATGACGGAAGGCTGAAGATGCCGTCCGAGGAGGTCGCCGTTGAGGTTGACGGCAATCACCGCCTCCGCCCCCATGGCGTGGCAGAGCGAGACCGGGACGGGATTGACCAAACCGCCGTCGACGAGACACTCGCCTCGCTGGTATGAGGGCGTGAAAAGCCCGGGCAACGCCATCGATGCCCGAATGGCCTCAACCACGGAGCCCTCCCGCAGCCAGTGTTCACGACCCGTATAGAGGTCGGTGGCCACCACGCCCAACGGGCGGCGTAGTTGATCGAAGTGCAGGTTGCCGAAGCTCTGAACGAACAAATGGATCAGCCGCTTGCCTTCGAAGAATCCACCGCCGCCGCCCACTGCCAAGTCCAGCAGGCTAATCACCTCGCGTCGACTCAGGCGGCGTACCCAACGCTCAAAGATTCTCAGATGACCGCAGGCGTACATGGCGCCGACGATGGCACCACAGGAGGTGCCGGCGACCAGGTCCGGCCTGATGCCGAGCTCCCCGAGGCCGCGCAATACGCCGATGTGCGCCCAGCCTCGAGCCGAGCCGCTGCCCAGGGCGATTCCGATCACGGGGCGGTTCGCTTGGGTACGCATATCTGCAGTTTGACAAACTCACTGCAGCCCGGCCAGCGCGCCCGGCCCATTGCTCGCCGGGCCGAACCCGGACTTTCGTGCCCGAAATTCGATCCCACCGCCTCCGGCACGTGGTCTATCATGGCGAATTCCACATACCGTCATGCACACGAGGGGCCTCTCCACGGGGCTTATTTCGCCTCGCTCATACGGCAAGGCGTGAGGTGGAATTGCCACGGCCCCTCGACATGGCCCTGGGATGGAAAGTCAGCCGCGGTACCGGAAGGCGTCGCCCGGCTCATCGGTCGCCACAGCCCGCCTTCTGCGGCGGTAATGTCCTGCGGTTTACTCGAAGCGAAGAAGGAGAGCGCTTGCGATGTGGTTCAAGAATCTGTGCATCTACGAGCTGAGTGAGGCTTTCGCCTATTCGGCCGAGGTACTGGAGCAAAGGCTTGCTCAGTTTGCGTTTCAGCCCGTCAGCCGCGCCGAGTTCGCCGTTCAGGGATGGGTGCCGCCGCTTGGACGAACATCCCGCCAGCTCGTCCATGCGGCCAATGGTGCGTTGCTGGTCTGCCTGCAGGAGGAAACGCGTGTTCTCCCTGCGGCCGTGATCCGCGACGTGCTGGAAGAGCGCGTGGCCGAGCGCGAGGAAAGGGAATCCCGCCCGCTTGGCCGGCGGGAGAAGAGCCGCATGAAAGAAGACATCATCGCGGAGCTCCTGCCCCGTTCATTTACCTCCACCAAGCGCACCTTGGGCTACATCGACCCCCAGCACGGCTGGCTGGTGATCGATGCCGCGAGTTGGCGGCAGGCCGAAGAGCTCACGGAGCTTTTGCGTGCCAGTCTCGGCACACTGTCCCTTCGACCGCTGCAGTCGGGCGTCAACCCGCAGAGTGTCATGACGGGATGGCTGGCGCATGACCGCACGCCACCGGATATCGAGCTCGGCGAAGAAACCGTTCTCGAAGATCCGAACAAGAGCGGGGCCGAGATACGCGCCAAACGGCAGAATCTCGCCACCGGCGAGATCAAAGGCCACATCAAGGCCGGAAAACGCCCACGCCGCTTGGCGGCCACCTGGGATGAACGACTTTCCTGCATTCTGGATGCCGATCTCTCGGTGAAACGAGTGAAGTTTCTCGACATCGTGCAGGAAGAGGCCGGTGATCGTGAGCCGGAGAGTGCCGCGGAACGCTTCGATGCCGACTTCGCCATCATGACCCTTGAGCTCGGGCGCTTCATTCCGCGACTGCTGGAGCTGTTCGGCGAAGCCGGACAGGAACCCCAGGCCGCCGGCCAGGCAGGCTGACACTGAACGATGCAGGCGCTTGGCGGGCGACGGCAATTCAAAGCAAGCGACGGGCCCAACGGGGTCACCGAAATAGTGGCCCCAGACCGGCACGTGCCGCCTGCTGCAATACCCGCCTCCAGGGCCGTTGCGGTACGGCTTGACGAATCCGCAACGCTCGGCCGCGATGGGCGCGCTCCAGGCGCTGCAGCAACAGCGCCCACAGGAGGTCGATGTTGTAGAGCCTCGCCGCTGAATCCAGCCGGGCGGGGACCACACTATCGAGCGGTACCTGCAAATCCTCGGCGATCGCCTCCAGCGCCTCACGGATGGCAATCGCCTTCGCGCATGCCGGTTCGGCGACATCGTAGGGCGGCGCCCACTCCCGGGCCGGTGACAGGCGGTCGACATGGCTTGCCACCGTCAACACGGGCGGCATGATGCGCCGCGAGTCGGCGGCAAAACGTGCCCGCACGGCCGTGAGCGCGGCGTCATCCAGTCCGCGGTCGGCGCGGTGCGCAGCCACCACCCAGAGCAGGCAATCGCTTTCCCAGGCGCAGTCGACGATTCGTTGCAGGCTCGCCTCCCCATCGAGTCCCGGGGTATCGATTATCACCGCCTCCGAGACACCGTCGCGTTGCAATTCGTAGCCACTGAACTCGCGGGTCAACGGCAGCACGTCGACACCGGCGGCCGTCTTACCAAGCAAGGCGTTCACCAGACTGGACTTGCCGGCCTGTCTCTGACCCGCCACCACCAGACGCAACGGTCCCGGGAGCTCGGCGGCACGCACCCCTGGACCGAACGACTCGCTTGCGGCCGCGGCGTGCAGTTGCTCGGCGTCCACGTTCAGGCGTCCTGAATACAACTCAATGGCCGCCCGCCCTACTTCCTCGACCCAGATCCGCGCGCCTTTGCGGCGCAGGTAATCTCCCGCATCGCTCCAAGCCGCCGACAAGAGGCGCGCGCGGGCCTCGGCGAGTAGTGCCCAGCTCGGATTCATCCAGCGCGCGAGGCGGTAGGCGAGCGTCATGCCACGTAACACCTCGGCGCTTCGCCGCGCGGCCGGCTTGAACTCCCAGAGCCGCAGCAACTGCCCGGCCCGAATCATGTGTGAACCCGGGACATGGGTCAGCAGCACCTCACGCAAGCGCGCACTCACCCGCTCGGTGAGCAGCAAGGCTTCCGGCAGGGTAAAACGCCAGACGGGATGACGCTCCTGCGGATGATAGTGCCGCGCCACCTGCTCGATAACACGTCGGGCGGTCGCGAGCAGCCGCTGCTGATCGGCGACGATCTCCGGGGCCACCTGCCCGGCCATCCCCTGCACCGCTTCCCAGGCAGCAAGTTCGCGCGGCGACCAATCCGCATTCGCCATTGCCAGCGCCTCGTCCAGCTCGTGCTCCTGCTTTGCGCCCTGGGCGGCAAAGGCCTTGCGCCGCAGGCGGTAAACAAAAACGTAGCCTGCGAGCCCCAACACCGCTGCCGCGCCGAGCCATATCAGCAGCCAGCCCTGCTCCCATAGCCACAGCGCACCGAAGGGGATCAGCGCCAGCACGGGCAGCACGAGCGCGCCCAATGCCGGCAGAACCACCCACCAGCGGCGCCACGCCGATGCTTCGCTCATGGCGCGTCACCCCGCTCACGAGGCGGCGGAGCTTCGCCGCCGCGATGGCGATAGAAATGGGCATAGGCGTCTTTTAGCGCGCCACGGTAGGCATCGGCCACGCCTGCCGGATCCCGCCGGCCGAGGCGCATCTGCTCGAGGTAATAACAGGCCGCCCGGCCCAGCGCGTAAGTGATCGTCGCGCTTGCCGCGCTCGCGGCAGTGGCACCGGCGAGCTGCCCGTAGCCAGGGATCAGCTTGACAAGCTGGCGGACGGAGAAGCGCACGCCGATTCCCAAGGCCGTTCCCGTGCCCAGCGAGGCAACGAACTCCTTGAGCGTGCGGCGGTTCCACTCAATGCCATAGATCGACGCGATGCTGTGCAGCATCTTGCCCTGCAGCGTCGGCACGGTGACAAAGCCCATAAGCGGGACCAAATCGCTTATCCCTGCGGCGGTGGCATAACCGAGCAGATGCGGGTGCACCCGCGTGATACGCGCATCACGGGCAGCGCGACCCAGATCGCGGATGAGGCTGGCGCGGCCTTCCGAGCAGGCTTCGTCCAGGGCGTCGAGCAGCGCATCCAGGCCATAAACCGGATCGCCGAATTGATCCTCGGGCCGGGTCAGGTCCACCGCGACCGCCCGGAATGCACCGTTGCCGGGCAGGCCGCGGAACTGGCTTGCCTGCACCGCGAGCGCGCGGCGCAGGTCCTCCAGACCAGGCGCGCTGGTAAGTTCCGTGTACGGTGGGTGGTCCCGGTCATCGGGATAGCCGTCGTGCAATCGCGTCTGCACCAGCACCACCGCCCAGTGCGGGTGGCGCCGACGCACATCGCGCAGCACCGTCAAGAGCGCCTCTTGCTGCGGATCCAACGCGCGCACCACGGCCACCACGACGTGTGCGTGGCCCTCGACCACGGCCAGATCGTCGCCGGGATCGTAGGCCACCTCGCCCAGGCCGCGGGTGTCCAGGAAACGGACCACCGGAACGTCTTGCGGAAACTCGTAGACGCGCGAACGACGCGTGCAGGGCTTGAAGGAAACGCCCACTTCCGCCTCCATGGAGCCGGTAATCGCACGTACGATGGAAGTCTTTCCGGACTGCACCTTACCAAGCAGCCAGATCACCGGTGCCTGCACGCGCGCCTTCTCAGCGATCGCCTCATCCAGGGCCGGATCGCGCTGCGGGCTCACGACAGTAACAATCACCCGACGCCAGCCGATATCGGTCATGATACGGAAAGTGGACATGCTCAGGCCTCGACCCGGCGATACGGCGAGCGGCGTGTAGCGCCATCGTTGTGCAACCGGCCGATACGACGCACCGGAACCAGGGCGCTGCGGCGATCCGACGATCGACACGGGTAAAACCACTGTCCGGCAAGCGCGCCCATACGCTCAACGCGATCGCATCGCGCCGTCCGCAACCCACCCTTTCTGCGAGAGCTTCGTCAATGGCAAAAAAGGTGCTCCTTACCGCCCTCATCGCCGGTATCATGCTCGCGGCCTGCCGCTACGGCCTCGCCGACAGACCCCAGCGCAGCGTCGCGGCCTTGCCGGTTGACCAGCTCCTCATCGGAGATCTCTCCGTTACGGCGCGGATCGGCGCCACCTCGAGCGACCGAGCGCTTGGCTTTCAATACGCCAGCCCGGAGCAGATCCGCCACGAGATCATCTATTTCAGCTACCACGCCCCCCGGATTCCTCACTTCCATATGCAAAACGTCACCGCGCCTCTGCTCATCGCCTGGATCGGCCCGAACCATCATGTGATTTCCCGAGAGCGCATGGCGCCCGGCGTCTGCTGCTACAAGCCACCCAGCGCAATCATCGCTGCGCTCGAGCTCGCGCCCGAGCATCCGCTGGCCAAACGCATCCACCCCGGCACCCTGGTGCATCCGCTGCGGTCCCCGAGCGATACGGCACAAAAAAACCACTAGCGTCCGGGCGTCCACGGTCCCCTGGCCACGCGGCAGAACACTGCCATCCCTCAGCCGGGCGAGAAATTGAGCGCGACCCCGTTGATGCAGTAGCGCAAACCGATGGGCGGCGGCCCGTCTTCAAAGACGTGCCCGAGATGGCCGCCGCAGCGGCTGCAGTGCACCTCGGTGCGGACCATGAACAGCAGCGAGCGATCTTTACGCGATCCGGTCGCGCCCTCGATCGAGGCCCAGAAGCTCGGCCACCCGGTGTGGCTATCGTACTTGGTCTCGGAACGGAACAGCGCTTGGTCGCACCCCGCGCAGTGGTACGTCCCCTCGCGCTTCTCGCCGAGGAGCGGGCTCGATCCACGGGGCTCGGTAGCCTCGCCGCGCAGGACATCGAATTGCCGAGCCGTCAGCCGCTGCCGCCACTGCGCTTCGGTATGGCTCACCGCGAAGCCGGAACCGTCCTCGCTCGCCGCCCAAGCGGGCAGCGCCACAATGAAATGGCCAAGGATCGGCGCCGTCAGCGCGAAGCCACCGGCGATCAACACCCGTCGCCTGACAATGTCCATGATCTTCTCCCGTGCTCACCCGCTCACCCAACGACAACGGCGCGCCGGAATCGGCAATGGGATCCTCCCCGATCGCCTCCCGATGCCACCGCCCGCGACGGTGTCATGGCCGGGGGGTCAGCCGCCATACTTTGCCGTCATCCTGATCGGTCAGCACATACACTGAGCCATCCGGTGCCTGCTCGACGTCGCGAATGCGGGTGTCGAGCGGGATGCGCTCTTCTGCGGCCGCGTTTTCTCCGTCAATCTTCACGCGCACGATCCCGTGCGCCGATAAACCGCCGATCAGCGCGCTGCCCCGCCACGCGGGAAAAACATCGCCGGTATAAAAGGCCATCCCCGAAGGAGAAATCACCGGCGTCCAATGCTTGACTGCATCGATAAAACGGGGGTGAGTCGGCGGATCCGGTATATCAATCCCGCTGTAATGGCGTCCCCAACTGACGATCGGCCAGCCGAAATTGCGGCCCGGTTGCGGCCGATTGAGCTCATCGCCGCCACGCGGGCCCATCTCGGCGATCCACAGCGCGCCGGTTCGCGGATCGATGGCGGCGCTCTCGATGTTGCGATGCCCGTAGGACCAAATTTCCTCCCGCGCATCCGCCCGCCCGACGAAAGGATTGTCCGGCGGAACCGAACCGTCGCGGTTGATGCGAATGACGCTGCCGAGATGGTTCGAAAGATCTTGTGCCGGCTCGAACTGGTAGCGCTCACCCAGCGTGAGGAAGAGTTTCCCTTCCGGTGAGAAGACGATTCGCCCACCGAAGTGATTCCCGCCCGAGACCTTCGGCTGCTGACGGAAAATGACCTTGAAGCCCTCGACCCGGCCGTCTCGCAGCCGGCCCCGGCCCACCGCTGTCGATGCCCCGCCCTCGCCAGGCTCGGCGAAGGAGAGATAGACCAATTGCGACGAGCTGAACTCCGGGTCGAGCGCCACGTCGAGCAACCCGCCCTGGTCCTCGGCGTACACCTCGGGCGTGCCCGCTACCGGTCCCGAGAGCCGGCCGTCCGGCCCAAGGATTCGCAGCGTTCCCGCGCGTTCCGTCACGAGAAGGCGGCCATCGGGCAGAAACGCCATGCCCCACGGGTGATCGAGCCCGTGCGCCATCTCCTCGACCGCGATCACCCCCGCCTCGGTCTGCACCTGCTTGTCCGCATGAGCCGAAAACGCCGCGCTTGCAAGCAACACCGCGGCGCTGGCGGCGAGAATGATCCCTTGCTTCATGATGACCATCGCTTCCGCTGCTACCAATTCAAACCCTAGTCCAGCCGAACGGGCGATACAACGCGGGCCGCTCGATCAGACGGTCTCCAGTGGCCGACCGACGCCCGAAGACGCGCTCGGCCACGAGCCAGGTCAAGCGCGATGTACAACTCGAATTATAGAGACCCGACTCGAGCTTGAGATGCTCGAGCTTCGAAATGAAGCCCTCGGTTTTCCATTGGTTCCCGGCGGCAACGCGGAGCGCCCGGCTTGCCGCCTCGATTGCGGTTCAGTGAGCCAACCGCTCAATTGATCGGTGGAGGGACACCGGAGGTCTACGTAGCTCAGCTGTCGAGCGTTGCGAAGACGCTGTTCAAACCCTCCGCCAGAGTGGGGTGCGCAAAGATCGCATCTTGGAGCACCGTGTACGGCAGCTTGCCCATCATGGCGATCTGCAGCATCGCCATGATTTCGCCGCCCTCGATGCCAAGCACAGTGCAACCCAGAATCCGGTCCGTCTGCGCCTCGACGATCACCTTGACGAAGCCGCGCGCCTCGTCCATTTCGACTGCCCGCGCCACGCCGGTCATCTCCATCTTCGCGACGCGAACGTCGAGGCCGCGCTTGCGTGCCTCGGTTTCGGATAGACCGACGCTGCCGAGCTGCGGATCGATGAACGTCGTATTCGGCACCAGGCGCTCGCCGAGTCTGGCATCGGCATTGTTCAACCAGCGCTCTCGCAGGATCCGATGATCATCGTAGGAAATGTGCGTAAATGCCGGGCCGCCCTTGACGTCGCCGAGCGCGTAGACGCCGGCCGCGCTGGTCTGCAGCGTCGCATCGACGGTAACGTAGCCGGCTTTGTCGGTCACCACGCCCGCGGCGGGCAAATTCAGCTCCTCGGTGTTCGGGCGTCGGCCGATCGCGATCAGCAGATGCGTGCCCGTCACCGAGCGCGCACAGTCCTCGCACACGTAGTGGACGGTGATGCGGCCATTCGCATTCTGCTCGATGCGCTCGACTGCCGAGTTGACATCAACGTGGATGCCGTCTTCCTCGAAGATCGCCCGCACCGCCTCCGAGACGTCCGGATCTTCGCGCGCCACCAGGCGCGCATCACGCTCGACTACGGTCACTTCCGCCCCGAAGCGCCGGTACATCTGGCCGAACTCGAGCCCGATATAACCCCCGCCGATGACGATCAGGTGCTCCGGCACCGCATCCAACTCCATCACCGATGTGGAATCGAGGTAAGCCACGGAGGACAAGCCCTCAATGGGTGGAATGAACGGACGCCCGCCGGTATTGATGACAATTTTCGGCGCAGCCAGGCGTTGCTCGCCACCCCCGCTCAGCCGCACATCGACCGTGTCGCTACCGGCAAAGGATGCGACACCGAAGAGCAGTGTCAGATTCTCTGTGCGCTGCAACCGTTCGGTGCTGGCGTTGCGAAAGCGCTCGACGAGCGCGTCCTTGCGCGCTCGCACGGCTCTCTGGTCGACCGTCACGCTCGGCACGCGCACGCCGTAGTCGCGGGCACGGCGCGCAAGATAGGCAACGCGCGCACTGGCAACCAGCGTTTTGGTCGGCGTGCAGCCGAAATTCACGCACGTGCCACCTACAAATCGGCGCTCGATCAGCGCGGTCCTCCAGCCGGCGCGCGCCAGCTCCGAGGCCAATGGATTACCGCCTTGCCCCGTGCCGATGATGATGGCATCGAAATTTTCGGTCGGTTTCATGCCCGTTTCCCGGTCATGCCATTTCCTGCTGAGGCGATTGGTGCTCATAAAGCACAACGCCCGCCAGTGGATCGGCTTCCTGCAACCATGGCGCTTGCGCGATTGCGTCCTTGGTATCGGCGTAACCCGCCTGCCAGCGCGTATGAATGCCCTCAGGCGTGAAGTCGATATCCTTGGTCTGGTCTTCGCTCATCAATCGCGGCGCCACGAGCTGCACGATCTGCATCGTCGTGCGGCAACCCCACGACTCCAGATCGCGTACTTCCGCCGTATCACGCAATTCGGCGGGAAGGTGATCGGCGATTTTCTTGATCACGTGACGCAGATGGTGAATCTGCTGCTGTCTCGCGATATGGCTCGCGGCACGGCTTGCGTACTGAATATCCTTTTGCCGGTTCATCACCTGCCAGATGCAATCCGGCTCGGATCCTGTCGGGTTCCACAAATGCACCGAGAAGATGAGCGAGCTCTTGCGCGGATTATCGTCGAACACCGCTTCAATGGGCGTATTCGAATACACGCCGCCGTCCCAGTACGGCTCGCCATCGATGCGAATCGCGGGGAAGGCCGGCGGCAAGGCGCCCGAGGCCATCACATGTTCGGCACGCAGCGGACAAAAGCGGCTGTCGAAGTAACGCATCGCGCCGATACGGGCATTGACCGCCCCAACCGAGAGTCGCGGCTCGCAGCGGTTCGGCGGTTCGAAGTCGATCAGGCTGTTCAGCGTGTCGCGGAGCGGCGCGGTCGAATAGAAGGCAGCGCGTTCGACGCCCACCTGCGTTTGCAGTCCCCACCATGAGTTCGGATTCGGTGTGAAAAAACCCGCCACGCCGTGCGTCAGCGTCATCAGATTCGCCCACGGGTTCACCAGATTCGGCGCCAGCGCCACGCGGCCGAAGGGAAGGCGGCACTCGAGCGACGCCCAGAACGTCTCCAGTTGTGCCATGCGCCGGCCGCGCTCGTTGCCGGCAATGATTGCGGCGTTGATCGCGCCAATGGATGTGCCGATCACCCAGTCGGGCTCGATGCCCGCCTCGTGGAGCGCCTGGTACACGCCCACCTGGTAGGCACCGAGCGCCCCACCCCCCTGGAATACAAGCACAATCTGCCCCGCAGGGTGCTGGCCAGCGGCTGCGGCCTGCGGCGTCGGCCCGGGCGTTTCGGTCACGCGGCGCTTCCGACCGCGGTGTTGCTGCTGCCCGCTGTCATCACGCCTGGTGTCCATCGGCGTGCT
>NZ_JBXWZQ010000072.1:0-8357 GCF_059432795.1 Nitrococcus sp.
AAGCGTCTGCGTGAGCGGTGAGTGAAATAATCGGCGGGCACCACGGTGACCACCCAAGGCACGGCAATCACGCTAATCAGCAGCGTAATGACCGAGAAGGCGATTAGCCACGGCATGATCGGTTCGAGAAGGTCCAAGGTACGCTCAATGCTCGGCACGAGTGGCACACTCAAATAAGTGACAGCGGAGGAGTCCAGAGGGTTCCAGGAGTCTGCAACTTATCGCACGGATAACGAGATAGACAGCCGGCTGCTTTCAAAGTGCGCTCGCATACCCTTTATACCGTGGAGTCTTCCCACACGGCGGGATCCATGAGGCATTTGCTCGGCGAGAGGGGCATTTCATCGGTAGCGAGGCAGGGGAGACGGGCGGTCGTGTCTTTGGGGTTTTCACCCGTTATCCGCGCCTAGCGCCTCATTACCCAATTGACACCACCCATACCGCGGTGACGCCCAGCAGCCCGGCCGCATACAGCGCGATTCGCCGGGCGAGAGAACCACCGCAGAGCAGCGCAACCAAGACGGCCTTCATGACGCTGTTGGATGCGGCGGCCATCAGCACGGCCTTGGCGGCAATTTCCGTACTCAAGGATTCCCCGGCCATGTAAATCAGCGACAATGTAATGGCATCGACGCCGGAGAGGCCCGTAATAATCGCCAGGCTGTATATTCCGGTCTCGCCGAACAGCTTCTGTGCGGCCTCGCTCAGCACGGTGACCAAAGCCAAAATCAGGCCGAATTGCAGCACCACCCGCAGCTTGAATGGCTTGCTCGGTTGAAGCGTTGGTGGAACCAAGGTCCCGCGTTCACTCAGCCAGGCCAACAAGGCGACGACATAGCTCAGCAGCGCCAGGCTGAGTAGAGGAACCAGCAGGCGCAAGCCGAGCGCGGAGTTGAGCGCATTGACGTAGGCAGTCACCCGCAGGAACACGGTCCCTGTGGCGAGCATGATGCCGATCGCGAGCAGCGGATGGGCGGCAGGTCGCTCGCGCCCGAAACGAGCGAAGTTGAGTGTCAAGGCCGTGGACGAGGCCAGCCCGCCGAGCACGCCGGTCAATAACACCCCGCGGCCGGGTCCGATAATCCGGATCGCGAAGTGGCCGATAAAGGAGATCCCGGCAATCAGGACCACAAACCACCAGATCCGGAACGGATTGACCGCGTCCAAGGGACCGAAGCTGCGGTTGGGGAGCATGGGCAGCACGACGATGGAGAGCATCATCAGCTGCAACGCGGCGATCAACTCTTTGCGGTCAAGCCGACGTAGCCAATTGTGCATCTCCTCTTTCAGGCCGAGCACGACGGCGACCACCACCGCGGCGGCGGCGGCGGCCTCCGGATATCCCGAGGCCGCCGCGGCGCCTAGCGCATAGGTGGCCAGAAAGGCACCCTGGCTGGTGATGCCGTATTGCTGGCTGCTTTTGGTGGTGACGAAATAGGCGGTGCTGCTGATGACGGCTATGCCCAGTATGCCAAACGCGAGAATGATGGCGCCGAAACGCACGGCCAAAAGTGCGGTGACACCGCCGAGTAGACCGATGAGCATGAACGTCCGCAGACCCGCGACTCGTTGCCCCTCGTCCTCGTCGCGCTGTTCCCAACCTCGCTCGAGACCGATAAGAAGACCCACTGCGAGCGAAATCGCAAGTGCCGCAAACGTGTCACCCAACTGCAACGGCCTCCGGCATTCGCCGCTTCCAACCCTCCACCCGCAGGCGCGCCTGCGGTGCCACGGCTGCCTTATTACCCGCCGTGTCTGCTTTCAGCCATCGGCGCCCATGTCGAGCACACAAGGTGGGACAGGCATCGGTGAGATCAAATCAGCCCGGCGAACGGCTCCACGCTGACCCACTCGCCCTCGGCAACGTCTGCGCACTCCTCGGGTAGCACGATAAAACAGTTCGCCTCGCTCATCGAGCGTAGGATACCCGAGCCCTGCGGGCCCGTGCTGCGGACCTCCAGCGTGCCATCCGCCGTGGTGGAGAGAATGCCGCGCTGATATTCCCGACGCTTACCCTTTTTGTGCAGCGCACCGCTACAGCGTGCCTTCACGGACAAGGGGGCGCGGAAGTCTTCTCCCCCCAGATAGAGCAGGGCGGGTTGCACCACTTGGTAAAAGGTGACCATGGCGGAGACGGGATTGCCCGGCAGCCCGAAGAAGGCGGCATCACCCAGGTGGCCGAATGCCAGGGGGCGGCCCGGTTTGATATTGATGGTCCAGAAATCGACCGCGCCGCGGGTCGCGAGCAAATCGGTGATATAGTCCGCCTCCCCGACGGAAACACCGCCTGAGGTAATCACGACATCCGCATTGCTACTCGCGGCGTCCAGTGCCTGTGCCAGCGTGTCGGGGTCGTCCCGTACCACGCCGAGGTCCAAAATCTCGGTGTCGAGCCGCCGCAGCATGCCGTGGAGTGTGTAGCGGTTGCTGTCATAGATGTCACCCGGACGCAGCGGTTCACCGACGCTGCGTAGCTCATCGCCGGTGGAGAAGAAAGCGACCCGCAAGCGCCGATACACCGCGATTTCCGGTTGGCCGATCTCGGCGAGCAGGCCGATGTCGGCCGGTGTCAGCCGCTGACCCCGCCGCAGGATGACCGCGCCCTTCGCGAGGTCCTCGCCGGCGGGTCGGACATTCTCGCCTCGCCGATGCTCACCCTCGACCCATACCTGATCCCCCTCGCGGCGGACCCGCTCCTGCATTACCACGGTGTCGGCCCCTGCCGGCACCATCCCACCGGTCATGATGCGCACGCACTCGCCAGGGCGAACGTCGCCGTCGAAAGGGTGTCCGGCAAACGCGCTACCGACCACGGTCAGCGAAGCCGAAGGGTTACTCTCAAGATCGCCCGCGAGCAGCGCGTAGCCGTCCATTGCGGAGTTCGCATGGCCGGGTACGTCGCTAGGGGAGCGGATGTCCTCGGCGAGCACCCGGTCCAGCGCGTCCCTGATCGATACCCGCACTGTCAGCCGCAGGGGCTGCAACGCCGTGCGGACCCGTTGGCGCGCCTCGTCCACAGACATCGACGGGCCGTCATGGCCACAGCCTTTTTGCGATTTGATCTCGCCCGCTGTCGTGCTCATGCCTTCCTCCGAGTTGCGGGGTGAGCGCCTGTGAGGCGCAACGCCAGAGCGTCACGCTCCGCAAGCGTATTCAAATTGATGAAGCGGTCATTCTCATCCGAGAAATCGGCGATGGCCAGCCGCCGGCTCTGCAGCCACGAGATGAGCTTATGCTCGCCCGCCGACAAGGTCTTCTCGACCTCGCCGCGCAGCCACGTCGGGACGAGGGCGTATACCGGGTGCACACGTTCGCTCGTGCGCACCGTGGCCAGCTCGGCTCCGTTTTCCACCAACGCTTGGTGCAAGCGTGGCCCGAGGTCCGCGGCCAGCAGCGGCCCGTCACAAGGCACCGTCAACACCCACGGAGTTTCGGCTGCGCCAAGGGCGGCGGCAAGGCCACCGAGGGGTCCCGGATAGTCGAGCTGAGTGTCGGTGATGACCCGACAGCCCAGCTCGGTATAGGCTTGGAGGTTGCGATTGGCGTTGATCAGTATCGTGTTGACCTGTGGTCGCAGCGCGGCCAGTACATGGGCCGCCAAAGGGCGCCCGTCGAGTAAGACCAGACCTTTGTCCACGCCACCCATGCGAGTCGCGCGGCCGCCGGCCAGTATGACGCCGGTGATGCGCTCGCGCGGGTAATCGCCTTTCATGATCCTGCCTCCACGCTGATGAAGTCTCGAACGGGTCCAAGACCGAGCGTTCCGGGGCGGCCGCCGTTCTACTACCAAAAACCGCACGCTCCGTCGGGGGCGCGCTGTTGCAGCCTATCCGGCCACCTACGAGGCTTCGGGGAATACCGACCACGCGGCCACCGGGGCGCAGCCAGTCATCGTGGCTTAGCTTGGCGCTTGCGCGGACCCGCTTGTGATTAAGCGTGCCGAGCTGTAGGGGTAATGCCAGACTAGCACAGGTGCACGGTGAGCTCAGAGACGTCGAATAACATCCACGATAGGGTCGGGTGCGCGCATCGAGGTGAGGACGACGCGGTCCAGAGACTCGCTGTCGGCCAGGGCGTTCTCAGCCACGGCTCGAGCGCTACGACGCAGCTCAGGGGTATCCACTTGATTGATGATCGGGATGAGCCGGGCGCTTTCGAGGTTCTGACGTGCTCCCTGCTCGGAGGTCAGTAGCCGCGCCAGATGGCGCGGCTCGAGGATTTGGCCACGATGCGCCCCTGTTACGCTCTCCAGGCGGTCGACTCGATGCGCGACGGTCTCGTCCAACGGTTGACCGATGGCACCGGCGGAAACCACGAACAATATGACATCGGCCCCCGTCGGTATGTTGGGTTCCTGTGCCGCCGGCGCTTTGATCTGCCGCATTCGGGCGCCATCGGCTTTGACCAAGGTCAGCTCGAATCCGGCCTCCTCATGCAGGGGCGCAACGGCATGCACCGATACTCCACCAAGGCGCGCTGGTTTCTCGGAGGGGCAGGCGAACAATACCCGTTGATTCGCGCGCGCGCTTTTGACGACCGCTGCGGCGAGCTCTGCCTGCGGGGCGATGATGCGCTCGGCTTGCAGTTCGGGCGGAAATGGCGCCATGAACACCGTCGTGGTTATCCCAACCCGACCCGGGTGTGCTGCGGCGAGGCGATAGAGCGTCGTCTTCTTGCCCCCCGCGCCGACTGCACAGACGATGCCGTGGTGGGCTTCCAGTACATCCAATATGGATTCGGTCACCTTTTGCTCCCTCCGTAGCAACGCAGTTCTCGCAGTGTCTGCTGAAGGGATCGTTCACGATCTGCTCGAGCATTCGACGGTATCAACCGGCAAAAACCCGCCTCCAGGAGTGAAGATTGCTGGGTGCAGGAGGCATTGTGCCACGAGTCCAGCGGC
Source organism: Nitrococcus sp. (assembly GCF_059432795.1). Lineage (NCBI taxonomy): Bacteria > Pseudomonadati > Pseudomonadota > Gammaproteobacteria > Chromatiales > Ectothiorhodospiraceae > Nitrococcus > Nitrococcus sp. The sequence continues at coordinate 4,901 of NZ_JBXWZQ010000072.1, forward strand.
CCCACATTATCCTTTTAGGTACGCTGGCAAGCGGCGGGCATGTGTCGCCGCCGTCGTGGTGTGATGCGCGATTCGTGCAGCATTTCTGCGGAGTTTACGCCAGCTTGTATTGCAACACGCGAGTCGTACCTCACAGGCCTTGCGCCGGAGAGGCGAGATTAAAATCGATAGCGGAAACCAGCAGAGAACATCGGTGTATAGGTGAAGTTCTGGAAGGTGGGTCCAAGCTTCGTGTCGGTACCGCCTGCGCCCATGTAGTCCGGATTTAGAGAATTCGCGCTGCCTGGCGCTACGCTTTGAAAGACTAAACCGAGGTCCAATTGCAGCCGAAAGTTACCGTCGCGCCCGAACTGATCGTTCCAACCAAGGCCGACATAGGGTTTGACGTTATCCAAATAATTGCGATCACGGCCCCCGGCGCCATTGCCACCGGCGCGATATCGACCCACGGCGCCAAGTGCGCTCGAGCGGCCAAAGCTCGGCCAGCCGAGGTCGCCATATAGCGCGCCGCCCGTTAGGTGCAATCCCCCGGGGAGGACCTGCCAGTCGACAAGCGCGGAAGCCGAAAACACCGGCGTTGTCTCGTCAGCCAAAGCACTGTGGAGCTGATCGGTTGTTGAAAAGACATTGTATCGGCTGACGCCGAAGCGGAAGTTAAGCTGATTCGACAGCGGGGTGATGAGTTCGAATTGAGGATGCATCGGAGAACGCCAGCCCATCGGCGCATTATCGCCCGCACGGACGCTCGGCGTGGCGATTGAGGCCAGGATCCCCAACGTTACGATCAGAACCGCACGCATGCGCACAATGCAACCCACGTCCCTGTCTGTCGATTGTTGATATTGTATGTCGATCATGTCGTATTTCTTGTTAAATAGTTAGGCCAACGGGCGGGAAGATGCAAGGCGCCGAATGATCGAATTTTCGAGTAATCGTGTTGACTGCCATCAATTCACTGATTCTCAGAGTAATTTACATATATTATCGAATTGTTATGACTAACTCGCCGAGTCGCCGCTGGATTGAGTCCCGCTTTGCCAGGGCCCCGACGCCGCAACAGTATATCGATGCGGATCCGGTTCATCGAGATCTTACCGCGGCGGCGGTGCTGGTTCCATTGGTCGAGCGCGGTCAGGGAATACATGTGATCTTGACTCGTCGCGCCTCCCACCTACGCGAGCACGCCGGTCAGATCAGTTTCCCAGGGGGGCGCATCGAGCACGATGATGCCTCGCGCTCCGCCGCGGCCTTGCGCGAGGCGCAGGAGGAGATTCGCCTGCCGCCCCAGGCGGTATTGTTAACCGGCACGCTGCCCACCTATCGCACTGGGACCGGCTTCGTGGTCTACCCCGTGGTTGGTTTTGCCGATCCGAACGTTGAGTTGGTCCCGGACCCGGTCGAGGTCGCCGAAATCTTCGAGATTCCCTTGGCGTACGTGCTTGAATCAAGCAACTATCAACCTCTGGCCTTGGTCTCGCGCGGGCGTAGAGTCACCTACTGGGCCATACCTTACCAGAAGCACTATATCTGGGGTGCCACGGCGGCGATCCTACGAGAGCTCTATCATCTGCTCCTCGGGCAGTGCGATTCCGTGCAAGCGCCCGTGGAAACGCCTTGACGAGGGATCGTTCGCGATGTGCGAGCTACTGGGCATGAGCGCCAATGTGCCGACGGATATCTGTTTCAGCTTCACTGTCCTGATGCGGCGCGGTGGGCATACCGGCCCTCATCGCGATGGTTGGGGCGTTGCGTTCTACGAGGGGCGAGGCTGCCGTATCTTCCAGGATCCCCGGCCCAGCGTCGACTCCGAGATTGCCCGCCTGCTGCTGCGCTATTCGATCAAGAGTTGCAACGTAATCTGTCATATACGCCGGGCCACTCACGGCCGGGTCGCGCTCGAGAACACACATCCCTTCCAGCGCGAGCTCTGGGGGCGTCCGTGGGTGTTCGCCCATAACGGCAAGCTCAGGAAGGTGAAGCGCTGGGCATTGAGTAACTATTATCGCCCAGTGGGCACGACCGACAGTGAATACGCTTTTTGCTGGCTGCTCGGCCGCCTCCGGGAGCGGTTCCCCGAGCCGCCACGGCGTCGTGAGACGCTTTGGCGCTATGTTGCGGGGTTAGCGCGTGAGTTGCATGTTCTGGGGACGTCCAACATGCTCATGAGTGACGGCCGGGTGCTTTATGCGTTCTGCAGCACTCATTTGGCCTGGCTCACCCGCTGCGCGCCGTTCGGTGAGGCGAGATTGCTCGACGCCGAGATTACGGTGGATTTCGCCAAGGTGACGACGCCCAATGACGTGGTGACCGTCATTGCGACCCGCCCCCTGACGAGCAATGAAACATGGACCACCATGTCGCCGGGCTCGCTGGTGGTTTTCGATGGTGGATTTCCATTCGATGTGGGTAGCAGCGGCAGGATTCGACCCTTGTCGCTGCGACACCCCTGCTTAGATAGCAGAAGTGGGCCGAGCCCGGGATCGCGGGCTCGGCGATCGTAATCAGCCTTCCGAAAGCAGGGTTTGCAGGTCGAGTATTGCGGCGTTGGCCCGGGCGAGATAGGAGGTCAGAATCAACGAGTAATTGGCTGTGAATCCGAAGCCCCTGCCATTCAGCACCATTGGGCTCCACACCGCGTGCTGCGAGTTTTCCAGTTCGCGTATAATATTGCGCATGCTCACCAACGCGTTCTTGTCCTCGAGGACGGGGTGGAAGTCGATCTCGGCCGCCCGCAGGAACTCAATGATTGCCCAAGCCGAGCCGCGCGCCTCATAGAAGACATCGTCCACCTCAAGCCAAGGTGTCTGGCTGTAAACCTGCTTGCCCGGTTCGGTGTCGGCTTGGCGACCGCTCGGCTCTCCTCCCCGGCCGGCGTTGACCTGGTGTTCTCCGACACTGGCGCTGAGACGTTGCGATAGGCTTCCGAGCCGTCTGTTTACCAAAGTCAGCCACTCGGCGAGGTTATCGGCGCGGGCAAAGAACTCCGCCTTCCCATTCGCCAGCCGAGCCAGATAGCGATCCAGCGCTTTCACCCCCTTGCGGTATTCCGCTTCGGTGGCCGGGAACATCCAGTTGTCCGTTGGGAAACTGAACTGGGGCTCCGCGACGGCAAGGTCTTTATCCTCGGCGGATTGGGAGCGCGAACGGGCTATGTCGTTGCGCAACGAGCGCGCGAAATCCCGCACCTGAATCACGACGCCGTATTCCCAGTTTGCCATGTCGGCCATCAGCTCCGAGGGCGGAGCAATGTCGTTGCTCAGATAACCCCCGGGCTTTTCCAGCAGCACTTCCACGGTGTGTGCCAGGGTCGCGGTCATGACAAATCCGGGCACCTCGGCAGGGTCTACCCCCTCTGGGGCGCGTTGCTCGGCGGCATTCATTACATTGAATAGGTCTGGTGAGCGGTTCCAATAGACGGCGAGCCCGAAACCGACGAGCAGCAACAGAACCACGACGA
>NZ_JBXWZQ010000073.1:0-11661 GCF_059432795.1 Nitrococcus sp.
ATTGCGAAGGGCGAACCGGCTTGACATCGAGCTCTACCGATACGCCGAGGCGGTCGTCTATCCGCGGCAGCAACAGGCCTTCGCCAGCGCGCTCGAGCGGCAGGCGCGGGTCAGCGGGAGACGCTTCTGGACGCGCTACGGCCAGGGCTACTGCGCCAACGTCACCTACCGAGACCTGGTCTACGAGCCCATGGCTTGGCTGAGCCGCCGCAGTACGTAGCAAGTCACATAGGCTCAGCCGCAGGCCGCGCGGGCAAGGCGCGGCTCGGGTCAGGCGGATTCATGGCGGCTGCGCCGTCCACCCGACGGCGCGCTCAACGGGCTTTGATCGCCGGAAACGCGTTGAGTCCGTTCCCGATAGGCGGCTCTAGACTGCCCGATCAGTTGACCGAGGCGTCGGTTAACTTCGTGCGGTCGCAGCGCGCGGGTCCGTCCCTTCAAGAGGATATGCTTGGCGCGCGTGAGCTGATTCACGATCTGGAGGAAGGGAAGGTAGCTCCGGAAGTCGGGCGCCCCGTGGTTGTCGAGGCGTTCAAAAAACGCGTCGATGTGCGCGTCCGTGAGCCAGCGCGATCGCGCCTTGGCGACGCCCCCGCCGATCAGCGCGTTGGCGTAGAGATTCTTGATGTCGATGGCGCAGACGAGGTTTTCGTCTTTCCTCAGGACCAGGTTGGCCGGAGCCGGATCCGTGTAGTCGTAACCGAACCATACCGAGGCGGGCGCAATTTCATCGCTGTGTTCGGTAAGCTCCAAGTAGCAGTGATCGCTCAGCACTTTCACATCATGCAAAAAGCGTAAATCCCGAGTCACCTCATCCCATAGCGGGGTCTCGCGAAGCGTTTCCCGTCGGGGTGCTCGTTTGTAGACAGCGGCGTAGAAGTCCGCCAAAAGGGCGAGGGTATGGCTGTCGACGCGACCTATGGTGCGATCCGGTATGAACTCAACGAGCAGCGTGCTGCGGCGCTGGCCGATGACGACTGGAAAATGGGGGCTGGGGCCGAACGCTTCCAGATCGGACCGGACCCGATCCGCCCGGGATTCGCTATGATAAACGACTTTTTTGTATTGCTGCTTGTTGATGAAAACATACCGGACATCATAGTCTTTTCGGTTCCATCGATTGAATGCGGACAGCAGTTTTCGCCGCAGCCGTTTCGTGATTCCGTAAGCGGGCTTTTCGCGATAGACGACCGGCTTGTTTTCGAACATTGTATTCGCCTCCTACGCGAGAGTTGCCGCGGCTGCGCCGGACGATCCGAAATTAACGCCAAGCTGATTGGCCTTCTCGCAATGGAAGTTGCGAAATCCGAATCGTGCCCTGCAGAAGTCGACATGGTACATTATTTCGATTGAGATAAGGGCGCGTGACCCTGGGCTCTCAGCGGCCCGCTCACCCATGGGGTGGAACGCGGCGCACGGACCGAGCGACGCGGCGAGCATCGGAGATCACTTCAAATCCCATCACCCATGACAGCGCGTAGCACGCCAACGGTTACCGTACTGGTTCCCGTCTACAATCGGGCGGCTTACATCCGGGATGCGATCGAGAGCATCCTGGCGCAGACTTTCACCGATTTCGAGCTGCTCATTATTGACGACGCCTCGAGTGATGGCAGCGCCGATGCCGTGGCGTCGTATCGGGATGAACGGTTGCGTTTGCTTCGCAACGCGGACAATCTCGGTATCCCCGGCAGCCGCAACCGCGGCATCGATGAGGCGCGCGGCGAGTTTCTCGCCTTTCTCGACAGTGATGACCGCGCTCGGCCCGAGCGGTTGGCGCATCAGGTGGCATTTTTGCGCGACCATCGCGAGTACGCTGCGGTGGGCAGTTGGATCGAGTGGATGGACCGGGAGGGAAGGCCGCTGGGGCGGATAAAGCGCAAGGCGGTAGGTGCGGCGCAGATCGCCGCCGAGCGCCTTTTCCGATCCTGCCTGGAAAACTCCGCGGCCATGGCACGCACCGCCGTTCTGCGTCACTACAGGCACCGCGAGCACATCAAACTCGGTTCGGATTACGATTTGTGGGCACGTATCGCAGCGGAGCACAAGCTCGCAACCCTGCCGGAAGTGCTGACCTACCGCCGCCAGCACGGGGGGCGGACTACCGAGGGGCGCACCGAGGAGATCAAGGCCTGGCGCCTGCAGATATTCGCCGAGCAGCTGCAAGCGCTCGGCGTGAGCTATAGCCCATCCGACCTGGAGCGCCACTATGAGCTGCGGCGCATGCAGAAGCTCGGCATGCACCCGGACCGGGGTTATCTGGAATGGGCGCAGGATTGGCTGCAACGGCTGCACACCGCGAACGCCCAGCGTGGTTGCTATCCCGAGCCCGCCTTCTCGCGGGTGCTGGGGACATTCTGGTTGAAGGCCTGCTGGCATGCCACGCCGGTTCTGGGTTGGCGCGCATGGCGCCGCTTCTGGGCCTCGCCGCTGCGCGCGCAGGCCTGGCCCGGTGTGACGCAGCTCGCACGCACGCGCCTCGCCGCTCGATTGCCTGCCCCGTCCCATTTATGACGCAAGCGCCCGGGGCCGATCGCAAGGTGGCCCACATCGCGTTGTTCATGTCGCTGCTGAGCGGCGGTGGCGTGCAACGTACCATGCTCAGGCTGGCCGCCGCGCTCGATGCCCGCGGGCACCGTGTGGATGTGGTGGTTTGCCGCGTCAATACGCCGGAGCCGCAGCGGCTGGTGCCGGCGGGGGTGCGTCTCGTTGCGTTGCGCCGCGTACCGTCGATGCGGGGACGGCTCGCGGCATTGCAGGCCGACCCGAGTGGCTTCAGAAGCTTGCTCAGACCGGTGCTGCTGCCGCTCAAATCGTCCAACAAGTTGCGCTATCTGCCCGATCTGGCCCGCTATCTGCGCCGGGAGCGTCCGCAGGCCCTGCTCTCTGCCATGACGCAGCCGAATCTGATCGCTATCTGGGCCCGGCGTCTGGCGGGCGTTTCCACGCGGATTGTCGTGAGCGAGCGCAATATGCTGTCGCGCTATGTCGCTAATTTCGAGCGTGATTGGCGCTGGCGCTATCTGCCGCCGCTGATCGGTCGGACCTATGCGTTTGCGGATGCGGTGGTCGCCGTGTCCCGGGCGGTGGCCGACGATTTGGTCGCCACGGCCGACCTTCCCAGTGAGCGCATCGTGGCCATACCCAATCCGGTTGTCACCGCGGAGTTGCTGGAGCAGGCGCGTTCGCGGCCCCATCATCCCTGGTTCGGCGCGGACGCTCCGCCGGTCGTGCTCGGTGTCGGTCGGCTGGTTGAGCACAAGGACTTCGCGACGTTGCTGCGGGCTTTCGCCGAGGTGCATGCCGCGCGCCCGGCGCGCCTGGTGATCCTGGGAGACGGCCCGGAGCGCGCGGCGCTGCAAAGGCTGGCCCGCGAGCTCGGCGTCGCCGACGCGCTGGACATGCCCGGCTGGGTGGATAATCCCATTGGCTACATGGCCGGTGCGGGGGTTCTGGTGCTGTCCTCACACTGGGAAGGTTTGCCGGGGGTGTTGATCGAGGCGCTGGCAAGCGGTTGCCCCGTGGTGGCCACGGATGCCCCCGGCGGAGCGGCGGAGATTCTGGAGCACGGGGCATACGGCCGGTTGGTGCCGATTGCCGACGTGTGCGCCATGGCGGCGGCGATAGCGGACACGCTGGCGTCTCCGCCCGATGCGGAGCGACTCAGAAGGCGCGGCAGTGAATTCTCCGTCGAGCGCGCGGCGCAGCGCTACCAGGAGCTTCTATTGAGCCCGCCCGTTGCGCCGCCTCTTACGTCCGGCCAACCGTAACGATCCCGAGGCCGACCGGGGCACGGATCGCAGGACGAATCAGCGTTCGCAGCGCAGACCATCGAGCATCACCTGCAAGTACCGCTGCGTGCCTCGCTCGACTGAAAACGCGGCGGCGCGCTGCTTGAGCCGTTCCGGGTCCGGCGGGCTATCCAGCACGGCGGTGATGGCCTCGGCGAGGGCGCCGTCATCGCCGACTGCCACCAATTGACCGTGGCGTCCGCCCTGCAGGATCTCGGCCGGACCGCTCGGGCAATCGGTCGATACAATCGGGCAGCCGCAGGCCAGGGCTTCGACGAGCACGGTCGGCAATCCTTCATAGGCCGAAGACAGGACGAACACCGCGGCGCGCGCCATGTAGGCGAACGGGTTGGCCACGAAGCCGGGCAGCGAGACGTCGTTTGCGATTCCCAGTTGCTCGGCCAACGCTTCCAGTTCCGTTCGACCCTTGCCTTCGCCGAGGATCATGAGGCGCGCTCGCCGCTGCTCCCGGACACGCACGAAGGCGCGCAGCAGCGTCGGAAAGTCTTTCTTCGGGTCCAAGGAGCCCGTCCCCAGCACGACCGGCGGGGCGTCCGGGGCGAACCAGGTATGGTGCAGCGGCGCATTGGCCTGGGCGAAGAGTTCCTCCGAGACGATGGGATTGTAAACGGTGGTAATGCGCTCGCGCGGCAAACCCGTGCTTAGCGCCAGGTCGTCGGCGACGCCGTCGGAGACCGCCACGACGGCATCGGCCCATGGGTACGTCCGCGCGATCAATTGGGGCAGCTTTCGCCAGCGCCACGGACGGGATTTGCCCTGGATGTAGGCGGACAAATGGTTGCGTTCGCTCACCACCAGCCGGGTCGGTGCATTCACCCGCCGACGCGCCAGCAGCGCGATACAGTTCAGAATGTTGCCGGCGGCGAGCAGCGCCTGCGGCCGAGCTTGCTGCAGATAACGCGCCAGTGCCGATACGCGCTGCGCCCACGGTGGCAGCAGCAGCGGTTGCAGCGCCGGCCAGCTGGACGGCCGTTCGGCGGCGAGCACGTTCGCAGAGGCCAATACCCGGCTTGCTGGCTGAAAGGCCTTGGACTCCAAAGCAACGAGATTGACGCCGTGCGGGATATGCGCTTCGTACGGCCCCTTGGCCTTGCATATCACCAGATCGACCCGCAGGCCGCGCTTGCTGAAGCTCTCGGCCAGGCGCAGCAGGTTTTTTTGGATTCCGCCGCCTTTCAGGTCGCGCATGAACAGCGCGACGTGCCCGTTGTCCCGGTTCAAGGAGACTGGGCTAGTGGGTCTCTCGGTGGAGCGGGCAGACGTTGCCGTGGTTTCTTCTATCCCGGTCATGCACCCGAATCTCCGCATGCCGCTTGCCGGCGCGCTCCAGCGCATCCCTGCGCCTCTGCGGATCCCGGCTCGGCGGCGCTATGTCTGGTGAGCGTGGCCTCGGCGAGCGGGTCTCATGCGCTCAGTGCCCGTGGCGAGGTGACGGCGAATTTCGCGCCGAGCGAATCGACGGCCCTCGCCCGAGCGCCAGGCTAGGCTTCATGGACGGCCGTGTCCGCCGGGGTTTGTTCATAGCCAAGCACTGGGTCGAGTCGCTCGCGTACCATGGCCTCCATCGCCTGCGCCTGCTGCGGCTCGAAATAGTCGCGGAAACCACCCACCTTGCCGCGCCGAACCTTGTAACTGTGAGGGTCGTTGCGGTTCTGCAGGCGCAGCCCGGCATTCTGGAAATAGTTGGTCTCCTCCAGCTTGCGCAGATTGTCGAAGGAGGCAAACTCCACGGCCTCATCCAGTGCTTCGCTGCTGAAGTCCTCATCCAGGTGCTCGACGATGCGTTGCAGCGTGGCGCGAGTGTGCGAGCGCAGATCCTCGTAGCGCACGATGAGACCGTTGTCACGGGCGGCGAAATGCTTCGCCCAGTTATTATGAAAGGCGATCAGCCCCGGCAGCCCCAACTCGGGGTGCATCACGAAATCCCACATGGAGATCGTCTTATGGTCGATTGGCTGGCGCAGCTCGCTCAGGATAAGCTCCCGCTTGGCCGCGGAGGTCCGCCGCGTGAACTGAAAATACCAGGACACGGCGATATCGCAGGGATGACGGGCGAGGAGAATCAGACGCTTGTCATCGGTGGGCTCGGCGGACAACACCTCACGCAGGGCGGCCTCGTAAGTATAGTGGCCGTTGCTGACGATGAACCGGGGCAGTGCGGGATTGAAGCGCTGGAGCTCGTCGGTTTTCATCACCCGCCGTGCCGGGAGATCGTACTTGCGCTGGAACAGGCGAAAGAGCATGACGCGCAGCCAAGTGCCGCCACTCTTGGGGTGAACGATGATCACCGCATCGGCCTGGCGTGCCTGGCTGCGCTGCAGCACCCCGAGTGACGAACGCCGGGCGCGCACGCGCAATGCCCTCGGCAGCCACGCCGTGGCGCCGAGCACGGCCGCGCGTCGGTAGCGATCGGGTAGATAGGTCATGCTGTTCCCCTGTTTCTCCATGTTGCCCATTATATTCAAACTCCGCATCCCCGGCCTACGGCGTCGCACGAGCTGCAGGCCCCTGCGCCGATCGCGCCTCAGCATACGCCCGCGTCTCGCGCGAGTCCCGCTGGTAAGCGCCCGCGGCTGGCGGGAGAATACCACTTGCGTAGTGCACAAGCCGATCAAACCCAATACGATGACGCAACCATGACGGGGGATTCGTGATCTTCGGGTTTCGCTGCAATCTGGAGCCAACCTCATGGCATTCCTGATCAGACGTGTGTTGGCGGGTCTGGCGCAGAAGGACCCGATCAAAGGCCGTACTGAGTGGCCTGAGCTCGAATGTGTGGTGCTGCCGGCCACAGAGGAAGCGGGGAAGTGCGCCAAGCCCGCAGTTCGAATCTTCCTTGGAACCGAGGCGGCCCAGTACCGGGCGGAGCGGGTATTCGTATGGTCCATCGTCAAGGTGCGGAACCCTTCGCGTCGCTATGAGATCTATCTGCTGAAGGATCTCCCGGGCTTCGACCGGCGTTGGTGGCTGACCGGTTTCACCGCCTATCGCTTTGCCATTCCGGAGCTTGCCGGCGCGGCGGGCCGGGCGATATACAACGATACGGACCAGATCTATCTCACGGATCCCGCCGAGCTGTTCGATACGCCGATGCAGGGACACGGTTTTCTCTCCATACACCCCCGCGATACCTCGGTGATGCTCATCGATTGCGCACGCATGGTTCACGTCTGGACGCTGGCGAGCGCGCGCCGCTTGCGCCGCAAGGAGCTCGAGGCCAAGGCACTCGCGGAGCCTGGGCTATGGGGCCGCCTGGACGGCGCCTGGAACGCGCGGGACGGCGAATATGAGGCTGGCCGCTCCCGACTCGTGCATTTCACCACCTTGCAGACCCAGCCCTGGCTGCCCCTTCCCGAGGATTACGTCTACTGGCGCAATCCCGTCGGCGCGCTGTGGCTGGACCTGGAGCGCTCGGCCGATGCGGCGGGCTATCAGCTCTTCGATGCGGCCCACCCCAGCGCCGGCTACCGTGCGTTGCAGCAGCGCTTTTGCCGGCTCGCATCACCGGGCGATTCGAATGATTTGGCCGACGGCAGCGCGACGGAACGGCCGGCGATCCGCGAGCTGCTGCAACGCGGTCAGGCGCGCACGGTTTTGGACTTCGGCTTCGCCTCGGCGCTCGCGGAACGCGGCGATGACCGCGATGGACCCGCCGGCGCCGGCACCATGCAGCGCCGCGACCCCGGGCATCCGCCTTGGGACGAGCACGCCGGCCGGTCCTTTGATGTGGTGCTGGCGCGGCGTGCGCTGGAGTATTTTCCCGATGAGGATCTGCCTTGGCTGGTCGAGAAGCTGTTCGCCCTGAGCAAGCGCGTGCTGCATGTGGAGGTGGACGATTCGGCGATGTCGAAAGCGTTGCCGGACGCCAGTGCCCTGGAGATACGCCCGCGCAGCGCTGCGCGGTGGGTTTCCTGCTTCGAGCAGGCGAGCCGCGCCCATCCGGCGGTGCACTGGCGGCTGGTTTTGAACGGCCGCGACGGCGCGGGCCGGCGAATCGAGCAAACGCGGATCGGCGGGCGGCTCGTGCACGGTCCGCCGCGCGTTTGGGTGCTGACGCACCGCAAGCCGGGACACAACACGCAGGCCGTGGGTTTGGCGGAGGCGCTCGGCTGGCCTTATGAGGTCAACGCGTTGCCGACCTTGCCCGTGGCGCTTGGGGTGCGATGGCTGTTACGCAGGCTCGGATTATCCACGTGGATCGGCGAGCCTGCAGGAGGGGGGGAGCTCTCCCCGCCGTGGCCCGATGTCGTGATCGCGGCCGGTTGGCTTCCCACCCGTGTGGCGCGGTGGCTTCGGTGTGAGAACCCGGCGCTGCGCGCGGTGCTGCTCGGTCGCAAGAACGGTCCGGGCGAATCCTCGGAGCTGCTGGTGGGTTGCGCTCACTTCGGCTTGCCGTTGGCGGAAAATCGTATCGAGACCCTCTTGCCGGTGCATCCGGTGAGCACCGAGCGGCTTCAGGGCGAGTTCGAGCGGCACCGGGAGCTTTTCGGAGGGCTGTTGCGCCCCCGGATCGTGGCGCTGGTGGGCGGCGACAGCAAGCATTCGCGCCTCGATACAAGCGGTGCCCATCGTCTCGGCAAGGAGCTGCAGGCATTTGCGCAGTCCGCCGGCGGCACGGCGCTTGCCATCACCAGCCGGCGGACCGGCGGGCCGGCCACGGCGGCGCTCAAGGCCGGGATCGGCGGCCCCGAGTACGTGCACGAATGGCGCCGGGAAGAATCGGACAATCCGTACTTCGCTTACCTGGGCGCGGCGGATGTGCTCGTTGTCACGGGGGACAGCGAATCGATGCTGGCGGAGGCGGCGGCGACCGAAAAGCCGCTTTACATCTATCCGATCGCGGAGCGAGTCAGGCTATGGGACCGGATTTCCGCTTGGGTCGCCCGCCAGGCGCGCGCGCAACCGCGGAACACACGCGGCAGCGTGCGGCCCCAGCGTGGCCTGGAATACCTTTGTGCCCGCTTGATCGATCGGGCGTGGGTGCTTCCGCCCCGGGATACGGCGGCGTTGTACGAAGCGCTGCTCGAGCAGGGGGTGGCGCGCATGTTCGGCGCCCCGCTGGAGCTGCAGCCGCGTCGCCCGTTTCGCGAGAGCGAGGAACTCGCGACGCGCGTGCGCGAGTGGTTGGTCTTCCATGAAGGAGGCGCCCCGGCGGCCGGGGAGCCGGTTGCCGCGCGTGACGCTGCCTTGGGTCGTGCCCTCGAAGAACGGGCAGGTACCGCCTCGTGAGCGGTGGCGCGACGGGCGCTGCCCGTGCCGGTTCGCGCTTGCCTGGCGTAGCGATCTCCCGTGAGCCTCGAGTGTGGGTGTTGCTCGGTAAGGGGGCCGGCGGAAACGCGCAGATGATTGCGCTCGTCGAGGCGCTGGGCTGGCCGTATGAGGCCAAGCGTCTTGCCTACAACGTGCTCAATGTTTGCCCCAACCTGGTTTTGGGCAGCACGGCGGTCAGCCTCAGAAAAAGACGCTGCAGCCCGTTGCAGCCGCCCTGGCCGGATCTGGTGATCGCCGCCTCGCGGCGCAGCGCACCGATCGCGCAATGGATTCGCAAGCGCTCCGGTGGGCATACCAAGCTGGTGCATTTGTTTCATGCCCAAGCTCCGCTGCATCGCTTCGATTTGATCGTAACGCTCCCCCAATACCGGTTGCCGGCTCGATCCAACGTGCTTCACCTCGCGGCGCCGCTCAACCGGGCCGATCCGCAGCGCCTGGAGCAGGCCGCCGCGGAGTGGGCACAGCGCCTGCGTCATTTGCCGCGACCGCTGACCGCCTTGCTGGTCGGCGGTAACAGCTCGCGCTACTTGCTGAATGCGACGACGGCGTGCCGGCTGGGGCGGGAGGTGAGCCGCGCGGTGCGGCAGGCGGGGGGCGCGCTATTGGTCACGACCAGCCCACGCACGCCGCAAGCGGCGACGCAGGCATTGTTCGAGGCTGTGGAGTGCCCGGCGTTTCGCTATGCTTGGCGCCCGGCGGACCCGGACAACCCCTATCTTGGCTTTTTGCGGCTGGCGGACCGATTCATTGTCACGGCCGACAGCGCCTCGCTCGCGAGCGAGGCCTGCGCCACCGGCAAACCGGTGGCGGTGTTTCACTACTCCCCGCGCCAGCGAGCGGGAGGCGGCGCTGACGACCGCGGCGCTGGGGCTCTGGCCCGGGTCGCAAGGCGCTGGGGCCGCCTCGTTCACGAGCGCCTTGTGTACTGGGGTCTGATCAAACCGACGCGCGACTTCGCTGCCTTTCATCGCTCGCTCGAAGCGCGCGGCCTGATCACGACGTTCGGCGAGGCACCGGCATCGCCCGCCCCACAGCCGCTGGATGATCTGGAGCGCACCGTGGCTCGCATTCGGCAGCTCATGCAGACCCAGCGCGAGCCGTCCTCACCGGCGGCGCGGGATTAGAACCGGACGGCTCTACCATACATATCGTCGCTCAACCCATGCGCGGCGGTTTGGTCATACATCACGTTACGGGAGCCTCTGACGTACCTGGATTACGCACGATTGGCCGCCGTGGATGCGCAGACCTTCCGCAATCGCTCGCCTTATCCCTGGTGCAACCCGCAAGGCCTGTTGACGGAGCCCGGTTACCGGCGGCTCTTGCAGACCCTGCCGGACGTCTCGCTGTTCACGCGCGCCTTCGGGATTCAGCGCGCGCACGGCCAGAGGCCGCACGACCGGTTCTCCTTGGAGTACCGTCCGGGTTTGGAGGTGGCCGAACCCTGGCACGAGTTCGTCGAAGAGCTGCGCGGCGCAGAATACGAGCGGTTTCTGCGGCGACTGTTCGGCCGTGGCGGACTCTCGCTGACCTTCCATTGGCATTACACGCCGCGGGGCTGTTCGGTATCACCGCATTGCGATGCCGTGCACAAGCTGGGCTCGCATATCTTCTATCTGAACACCGCGGAAGAATGGGACCCGTCCTGGGGCGGGGAAACCCTGATTCTCGATGACGGCGGGCGCTTCAAACGCAGCTCGGCGCCGGATTTCGCCGAATTCGACCAGGCGTTCGCCGGTGAGACGCTCGGCAACCGCAGCCTGCTGTTTCAGCGCCAAGGCAATTCCTGGCACGGCGTGCGTGAGATCCGCGCCCCCGAGGGCTGTTATCGCAAGGTGTTCATCGTCGTGATCAATGACCGCCTGCGGGCCGGCCTGCGGCGGATCGGTGCGCGACTGGCGGGAAAGGTGGCCGGTGGTTACTGAGCCGAGGCCCGATGCGGGTAACGATTCGGGCCAGGAGGTGGTGGGCCGTAACACCGCCGTGGTGGTGCTCGGAGCCGGGCGCAGCGGGACCAGTGCACTCACGCGCGGCATGCAGGCGCTCGGCGTTAATTTGGGTAATCGGCTGCGGCGGGGCCGCGGAAAGAACCCCACCGGCTTTTTCGAGGACCGGGATCTGCTCTCGATCAACAAGCGCTTGAAGCGTGCGTTGGGGATCACCGGGGAGAGCGTGCGCCTGATACCGCCGTCCCAATGGGACAGCCCCCAGGTGCAGCGGCTGCGGCGGCGGGCGGTGAAGACGATCGAGCAGCGTTTCGGAACAAGCCCGTTGTGGGGATTCAAGTATGCGCGAACCTTGCGCATGCTTCCGTTCTGGGAGGCGGTTTTTCGCGAGCTCGATCTCGAGGTGCGCTACGTGTTGGCGCTGCGCAATCCGCTCAGCGTGGCCCGTTCACGCGCTCAGCTCGACCGGCGGCGGGGCGTGCAGGTCAAAAGCGATCTCGAATGGCTGGTGAACGTGGTGCCCCACTTTCGCACGGCCGCGCAGCGCGGTCTCGTAGTGGTTGACTACGATGCCGTGATCACGAGCCCGATTGCCGAGCTCGAGCGCGTGGCCCGGAGCTTGCGCATTGAGC
>NZ_JBXWZQ010000074.1:0-5670 GCF_059432795.1 Nitrococcus sp.
GTAATATATTACGACTAAAACATTTTTATCGTCGTTACTCGCAACATGTTACGATATATTTTTCTTGACTCGATAAGTTCGTTCTGGTTGCCGGAAATATCGGCGTGGAGATGGCGAAAAGACCCAAGCCATGCGCCCTCGGCATCGGCGTAGCGCGGATTGAACTCCCGCACCTTGGCATCGAGCACCCAGATTCGACAGTCAAGAGCGCAAGTATCTGATTACCTTGGGCTGACCTTTGGAAATTGGCACTATGCGGCGTCGACGGTCGGCTTGTTCACCTCCAGGGTCCTGGATAGTTCGAGTTGCTCGGCGGTCAAGGGTGTCAGTCCGCGCCGGTTGCGGTTCTAGAACGAAGCTGTCATCGGCGCAGGTCATCGGTTCGTTGTTTTTGGTCCCATGCCGCGTGGCCCCCTACGCCTCGCCGTACGCCAGGTTCAAGACCTCGGCCACCGACCGCAGACGCTTGTCCCGAGTCCACAGTCGCGCCGATCGGTCCAGTGCCACCGCAGCCAGCAAGTGCACATCCACATAGCCGATACCCCTGCCCATCAGGGTGTTGCGTTCGATAAAGAACAGCACCTCCTCATCCCTGGCGACCGTCGCCCGCGGCAGCGCCTCGAGTAGCGCCAGCACTTCGCCGCGGTTGCGCAGGTTGCCGCAGGCCAGTTCCCCCAGTACGAAAGGGTGCATCAATACCCGGCTGCCGTTCAGCATTGCCGCCAGCGGCGCATCGCCGGCACGCAGGTGATCGACCCACACCGAGGTATCGACCAGGATCATGCCGGATCGGACTGCCGGCGCGGTGTCGACTCCAACTGCGGTTCGCTGCCCCCCAGCCGCGCCAGGCGCCGGGCGCTCTCGCGCTCGATCAGCGCGCGCAGCCCCTCCCGCACCAGGGCGGCCTTTTCGGTCATGCCGGTAATGCGCCGGGCTTCATCCAGTAACTGGTCGTCGATATTCAGGGTCGTACGCATGCCCACGCCTCATTCGATTGCATTACAACAAATAGTACATCATTTGATGCCGTATCTTGTGCTCTCGGAGGCGGCCAGGGGTACGGCCACAAAGGGGACCATAGAAGACCGGGGCGAAACGCACACCACTGGTGGATGACGGCAATATGTAGTAACGTATCTACATCTTGTCACGAAGGAAATACCCGATGACCACGACCACCATGACCAGCCGTGAATTCAATCAGCGTGCCAGCGACGCCAAGAAAGCGGCCGGCAACGGCCCGGTGTTCATCACCGATCGGGGTCGTCCGGCGCACGTTCTGCTGACCATCGAGGAGTATCGGCGCCTCACCGGGCAACAGGAGAAAATCGCCAACCTGCTCGCCATGCCGGGCGCCGAGGACGTGGAACTGGACATTCCATCGCTGCGCGATCCGGCGCGCCCGGCAGAATTGAGCTGATGTACCTGCTTGATACCAATGTCGTTTCGGAGTTGCGCAAGGTACGTTCCGGCAAGGCCGATCGCCGGGTAGCCGAGTGGGCCGAGCAAGCGGAGACGGCGCAACTGTTCGTCTCCGTCATCGTGGTGCAGGAACTTGAAATCGGCGTCCTGCGCTGCGAGGGGCGGGACGCCGCCCAGGGTCGGATCCTGCGCGCCTGGCTGGAGGAGCATGTCCTGCCGGCATTCGTTCACCGAATTCTCCCCGTCGATATCGCCGTGGCGCGTGCCGGCGCGCGCCTGCATGTGCCCGATGTACGCCCCGCGCGCCACGCCCTGATCGCCGCAACCGCCCTGGTACACGGAATGACCGTGGTGACCCGCAACGTGGCCGATTTCGCCCCCACCGGCGTGGCGGTACTCGATCCATGGGTGACGTGAACGCCATCGGTCCGTGTCGAGGGTTGCCGACGGCGCAGAACACCACCGCCTGTGCGACTTTGTGGCGTACGAAAACAAGCGTCTCGTTTCATCGACCGCAGAGTTTCGAGAGGCGACAAGGCGGTCCGAGCACGTTGCCACACCCGCGCCACGCTGACCATCACCTTTGGAAATAGGTACGGGGTCACGTAGCGGACCCTGTTGCGTCCTCAACGCTTTCCGACCCGCTGAGTCTTCGTAATGTCAAGGCGCAGCGTTGCTCGATCAACGCCACGACTTGATCAACCACGGCATGGCCAGCAAAGCCATGCCCATGGCTGGACTGAAGTGCACGCGCAGTTGGCGGCATCGACTTTGCCAGGGCCAGAATGCGTTTTCTGGCCTGAGCCTTGCCGAGGCCAACTGCTTCCGCGAACTGGTTCCAATGCCGTGCCTCGACTTCGCTGAACTTGTACTTGCTGCCGATCTTCATCGCCATTTTCGGCGTCAGGGTCGGATAGACCGCCGTCGACAGGACGTCGTATAGCGGTGCCAGCACTGCGGCCCTGCCTGCATATAGCACAGAGAAATTCTTGGCGTGCAGGGAGGCAGAAGGCCGCGACAGCCGCGCCTGTGGCAGAGTGCGAAAATCCGGAATGGGCAACGGCTCATCGGGCGGTTGCGACAATAACAACAGACCGATGGCGGTATGCGTCGCGGCGGCGAAGGCCTCCAGTTGCTTCAAGGTCGGCGCAAGCTCCCCCGTCAGCCACTCGCGCAGCTTAGGAAATTTGGCCTCCAGCGCATCGGTGCTCACTCCGGCGCGTTCCAAAGCCCAGTCGAGCAGATCGGGATTGACCGAGACGCGCGTACTCAGCATGCCCTTGGGGCATCTGCGGTATCGGCTCAGTAGGAGAATATTGAGGTGTAGCAGCCAGGGAGCCGGCTCCTACATCTCGGTCCAGGGTAACGCACGATTACGGACTCTCAATTGAGCGCCTCTGCCTGCGGAGGCAGGGGACGCTCACGATCCCGCGCGGAGCACACCAATCCTGCCCGGATGCTGGGCCTTTTCGTTGTCACGCCATTGGAAGCGAACCTCGACCGGAATACCGAACCTGTTAGCGAGGCGGTTGGCCTCCTTCCATATGTATTCTGTAAATGTGCTTTTAAAAGCAGTTTAAGTACGATAACATGCTCTTAAGCGCGTAATTCATTGACGACTCCGATAGGCCCTGATATGCTCTCAAGAGCTTATAAACCCTTTTATAAGGCCTTTGAGAGCAGATGATGGCCAAGAATCTTCTATATGAAACCCCGCCCTATCCCGTTGAGCAGGCCATCAAACGCCTGGGCAAAAACCTGCGCACGGCCCGCCTGCGTCGCAATCTGACGATAGAGGATGTCGCCGAAAAGATTGGCACCGGGCCACGCGCCGTTCGCGATGCGGAGAAGGGCAAGTTCTCGACCGGACTTGCGGTCTATACCGCCTTGCTTTGGGTCTATGGCTTGCTGGAGCCAATGGCGGCGCTCGCCGATCCGGCACGTGATGAAGAAGGGCTGAGGCTGGAGCTATCGAGCGGACGCGTTCGCGCGCGCTACAAAGAGGAGCTTGATAGTGACTTCTGAGATCGGCGCAACGGAATGCTATGTCTATCTGATCCTGCCGGGCACTACTGAATTCGTCACCGCGGGCAAGTTCGTACTCGAACCAGACCGGACCGGAACGCCGGTCGGGCGTTTCGTTTACGGCAAGAGCTATCTGCAACGCCCGGAGGCCGTGCCAATCGATCCTGTCGAACTCAGACTCGGCAAGACGACCTACCGCACGACCGCGCTTAAGGGCGTATTCGGTGCGCTGCGCGATGCCGGCCCTGACTACTGGGGCCGCCGCGTCATCGAAAAGTATGCCGGAAAGCCGCAGCTCGGCGAGCTCGATTATCTTCTATACGCGCCTGACGACCGCGCCGGTGCACTGGGGTTCGGGCTGGGACCGGAGCCGCCCGCGCCCAAGCGCGAATTCAACAAAACGCTCGATCTTGAAAGGTTGCTCGACCTTGCCGATGCCGTCATCGCCGATAAAGATCCGCCGCAAGGACCGGAGGCCGATCAGGTTGAGGACTTGATGCTGATCGGCACGTCCATGGGCGGGGCGCGTCCAAAGACTGTCGTCGAGGATGATGACGGGCTGTGGGTCGCAAAATTCAATCGGCCAGATGATCGATGGAACCATGCGCGCGCTGAGCATGCGATGCTCTTGCTTGCCCGTGCCTGTGGCATCCAGAGCGCGGAGAGCCGGATCATCAAGGTCGGCGGGCGTGATGTTTTGCTCGTAAAGCGTTTTGACCGTGAAAAATCGGATGGGGGTTATCTGCGCGCCCGTATGGTTAGCGGGCTCACCTTGCTGCGCACCGAGGACACGCATCAACATCGCGAGCGATGGTCCTATGTATTGATGGCCGAAGAACTGCGGCGGGTCAGCGCCAATCCGAAACAAGATGCAGCGGAGTTATTTCGCCGGATGGCCTTTAATGCCCTGATCTCGAATATTGATGATCATCCGCGCAACCACGCTGTCATCGCCAAAGCAAGAGAGTGGAAGCTCTCACCGGCATACGACTTGATGCCTTCAACGCCGGTCAGCCTGGAGCGCCGCGACCTTGCCTTGAGTTGCGGTGACTGGGGTCGTTATGCGCATGCCGAAAATCTGCTCTCCCAAAGTCGGCGCTTTTACCTCCGACGCGAACAGGCAGAGGCAATCATCACTGCGATGGAGAAGCAGATCAGCGCCACTTGGTACGAAACCGCGCGCCGCGCGGGAGTCTCTGAAAAGGATTGCGCTACTATCAGTAGCGCATTCGTCTATCCCGGATTCCGTCTCCCGGTTGAAGAGCAGACATAAACCGAACCCAGCCGGATTCCCGGTGATGGCCGCTTCGTTCCACGCAGCCCGTGCATACACGGAAATCGTATGCCGAGCGCAAGCGTTCAAACCCCGACGTCCTTCCCCGGATCTGAGCGCGCGGGTATCGTCCGAGTCCCCTTGACGCAGAACCGGAGAGCGGACTATGACGGGAGGGTGGCATCATCGTAAGCAGCGCAAGGCGATGAAGAGAGCTGGACCCCGCACTCCCAGCCGGGGTAGGCAAGGATTCGGATGTAGACGGGGATGACGAGTTTCCGTCGATTTGTTGCCCATGCGTTACCGGGGAGCAACACAGGGTGGGAAACGCCCAGGCACGTATTCAATCAATGGTGACCACGGGGAAGTAGGCGTGGCGGACGAAAAAGCTCTCTTCGTTGAAGTCGGTGTCGATAAACCAGCAGGCGATACCCTCGCAGCCGTCGGATCGGACCTCGCCGGTCTGAGGATCACCAAAGGGGACCGATTTGTTTTCTCGGCAATTTCCAGGCTTCTGGGGAATGCTGCAATGTGAGACCTGACCCCATGCTTGTTTTTCGACTAAAATGAAAACAATGTTGATAGTTTCGACTTTATTGAATGATTTTCGACCTGAACTACGCTATATTGGTTTTCGACTACAGGGCCTGTTTTTGTACTTTTTTCGACATTAGTGAACGATTTTCGACCAATGAAACTTGAACTGGAGCAACCCGTAGCCTTTCAGGGAGCCGTCTTGCCGAAGGCGAGCCGCCTTGTTGGCCTGGCCGCGCTCGTTCACGGGCTCGCGCTGGAAGCGCCTGTGCGGAACCCGAGCTGCGTATCCCAAGGCCATGTCCGTGGCAGCCGGCGGCGTGTGGATAGCTGGACCCTTTACGATAAACGCTACTGGCCGGGCGATCTGGTAACCGACCATATCGGATTCGCGCTGAGTCATGAGCCTATCGATC
>NZ_JBXWZQ010000075.1:0-11243 GCF_059432795.1 Nitrococcus sp.
CTGTGCGATATCCTGCGGCAGGCGCTCTGCCAGAAGCGCGAGCTGATTGGCCAGAGGTTTGCCCAAAAACCAGAGACTCAGGCCGATCACCGTCGTTATGGCCAGAATCGCGATCGCGACCGCCCAAGGCCGGGCAATCGGAACCGCGCGGCGGACTGGCCGCGCCAAACCATCGAGGAAAACAGCAAGCATCCCGCCGGCAAACAGCACGAGCCACATGCCGCCCCCCTGCCGCAGGAAAAAAGCCATCGCCAGCCCCACTCGACCAATGGCGACGGCGATTAGCGCCTGTCGAGGAAAGCCCGACCCGCTTCGTGTCGCCCCATCCTCGTTCATGCCCGTGCTGGCTCATGCTGGAAACTGCGCTCGCGGCGAGCGCTCGAACGGCGCCTAATGCGACAGAGCACCACCATGCGAACGATCTCCCTGCGAGGGTGTTTCACTTAGCCACAGGTGGTGTGGGCCGTAGCAGAATCTCGTTGACGTCGACGTGGCGTGGCTGGGAGGTAGCGTAAAGCACCGCATGAGCCACATCGGCCGGCTTCAGCGCGTGCTGGGGCGGCTCCTCGAACAAGGGGGTATCCACCATGCCCGGCTCGATGAGCGTCACGCGCACGCCGCTGCCGCGCAGCTCCTCGCGCACGCCGTAACCAATGGCGCTCACCGCCCATTTGGTGGCGCTATACATCGAACCCGGGATGGTAACCCGGCCGGCCGCGGATCCGGTAAGCAACAAATGACCGCGACTCGCCTTCAGCGCTTCCAGGGTGTAGCGCACGGTGAGCCCCACGGCATACACGTTGGTGAGAATCATATCCCGCCACACCGCGGGGTCCGCCGCACTGAAACCGCCCGGCCCGCCGCGAATGCCGGCGTTGGCGAACACCACGTCGATCCGTTCGAATCGCGCCAGAACCTTGGCCACCATCGCCTGCTGCTGCACATCGCTGGTAACATCGCAAGCCACGGCAAAGGCATGCGCCTGCCCGCCGAGCTCATGCGCCAGAGCCGTCAGCTTGTCGTGTGAACGTGCAACCAAGGCCACCCGATACCCGGCCTGTACCGCCGCTCGCGCAGTCTCGGCACCGATACCGCTAGAGGCACCCGTGACAAGAAAAACCGGCTTACTCACTTCCACCTCCTGGGATGCTCGGCTGTTGTCACTAACCGCTCGAGGCGGTTTTCTCTCAGATGTGATTCCAAAGGCTCAACCCGGCGGGCTGCCAGCTAAGATAGAGCTGCTTTTCCATATAAGGTACGGGATGGCGCCGAAAGTGATGCAGCAGTAGCGTGACCGGCACGATGAGCGGCACCCGTTCCTGTCGGTAATCATGGATGAGAGCCACCAGTTCCGCCTTGTCGTGGCTGTCCAGGTGCCGCTTGAGATAGCCCATGGCATGGAATAGCACATCGGTGTGGCGACGGCGGGTCGCTCGGTAGCTCAGGGCATGCATGAAGCACGCACCGTATTCCGCTGCCAACGGACCGATCGGCCGGCTTCCCGCTTCGGCGACGAGACGCCCCAATGCCCTGGCACGCTGCACACCGTGCGCCATCAGTATAAGCTTGTGCCGGGTATGGAACTCAACGAGCGCCTCGGGTGTGACGCCCTCCGTCACCAAGTCCTGCCAGCGTCGATAAGCGTAGAGCCGCTCGATAAAATTCTCGCGCAGCACCGGATCATTGAGCCGACCTTCTTCCTCGACCGGCAGCAGGGGATTTCCCCGCATGATCTCGGCCGCATAGATACCTCGCCCGCTTCCCTGCAGCGCTCCACCGGGCGCGTACACGCGCACCCGCTCCATGCCGCAGCTTGGGGATTTGCTCTTGAAGATATAACCGCTGATATCGCCGAGTTCTCCGACCATCCGGCGACCGTATTCAGCGAGTCGCTCGGTCGCATCCAGTGAAGCGTCCCGGACACCAAGTGCCCTCGGACGCTCAGGCGCTCCGACCAAACGGATCGGCTCTCGCGGCACGCCCAGACCGATGGCGACTTCCGGACAGACGGCCACGAGCTCGAAATACCGGGCCAGGCGATCCGTCACGAAGCGGTCCCGCTTATGCCCCGCATTGAAACGAACCGGCTCGCCGAGCAGGCAAGCGCTGACACCGACACGAATCCGCCGCTTCGCGCCTTGCTCACCCGCCTCGTTCGTCGGCCGGGCGGGCGGTGTGTCAGAATTGGCGGAATGACCCGCTCCCGGTATTCTTCTGCTCCTCACTGGTAGCGACCCTTTCCTGCAGGCGTTTATGAATGAGAGACTACGACCCATGCTCGACCGATTTATATCGGTGTATCGGCTGGAAATCATCGGCCGGACCGTATACGTCAAATATGGCAATCCGCCGCAGGGATTCGTCTCCGCCGTATCGGATGTCGCCCGCTTGCATAACATAGAGAGCGGATTGATCGAATGTCTCGGCCGCGGACGAGGGGCGCGACTGCGATTCTCGGGGGGCTTTCCCGAACGCGGCCGGCAAGCGATTCGTAACGTCTGGACACCGCCCACCACGCCGCCTCCGAGCGGCGGACGCCGGGCGCGGGGTTGACGCGCCTGCGGCGTTGTCAGCGCCGCCGATATCCCGTTCGCCGCCGCTAATCCGAAATCCGGATCGAGCGCGCGCGGCACGCCTCCGCCTGTCACGGCGCACGCTTTTCCTCGCCGCCCAACGCCTCTCCTACCGTATCGGCCACATGCGCGCCTCGCTTGCCCATTGGACGGGATCTACCTCTGGTCGTATCCACTGTGGTCTGATGTTCCATCGCGGCGTTGAGCTCCGCTCCGAGAAGAATCACAAACGCGGTCAGATAAAACCATAGCAGGAGAATGATAATGGCTCCGACCGAACCGTAAGTGTTGTCGTATTTGCCGAAATTTCCCACATAAAACGAGAACAGTACAGAGGTGATCACCCATAGCACGGTGGCCGCTATCGATCCCGGGCTTACCCAGTTCCACTGCGGCTCGGTGCGACTGGGACCATAGCGGAATAACGCGGCCAGCCAGGCCACGAAACAGCCGGCCAAGAGCAACCAGGGAAGAAACGACAGCAACGTTGACAAGCTGGCTGGAAGATTAATAAATTTGAGCAGAATCGGCAGCGCCACTATCAGAATCAAAGCCAAAACAGCCAAAACGATCATACTGAAAGTGATCAACAAAGCAATTTTATTAAATTGTAGCAAACCTCTTTTTTCTTTCTCGTTATAAACAATATTCAATGCGGCCATGAACGCTTTAGTTCCTTTGTTAGCGCTCCAAAGCGCAAAGAATATGCCGATGACGACACCCACGCTCATTGTCGAAACCGCGCGTGCGGTAATTCTCTGCAACTGCTGACTCAGTAAGGTCTGCGCCTCTTCCGGCAGTATCCCGCCATAGTTCGCAAATTGCTGCTGCACGTCCGACGGGTTGGCAATCAAGCCATACAGCGAAACAATTGCTACCAACGCTGGGAATATTGACAGAAAGGCATAAAATGCGACACCCGCGGCGATAATCGAAACATTGTGGTCGGTAATATCCGCTTTCAGGCGCAGCATGATATCCCACCAGCCGCGCGCCGGGATGTTCCAGGGGCGTCTAGCCTGTCTTCCTCTGTCCACAGATGTTCGTTCTTCCTGTACCACTTTATAACTCCTCGTTGGGAGACGAACGAACGCTTCCCGGCAGCTGTCGCGTCGTCCCACCGCTGCTAGGCCGGCGCTCGTCCCTTTCCGGCCAGCCGCACACTTCAACCCTCAACCCCCGTTTGATGCGGCATCTCAGTAACTATTGAGTTCATCAAAATCATGGCAAGTTCCATCAAGAAGCCGGCTGCCCACGCGTTTCATCGTAGTCGCAGCGCGGGCGGCACGCCTTGAAAAAAGCTCGGGAAGAACCAACGTCAGTATTCGAACAGCTCTAGGAGAGGAGTAAGGCGAGCCGTGGATATCATCATCAATCCAGGTGAGGGCATTGAGCTCAGTGAGGCGCTCGAGGGATTCCTGCGGCGCAAACTGAACAAGGTGGAGCGGCGATTCGGCAGCCGTCTGACACGGATCGAAGTTTACTTAAAGGATCTGAACGGTCCAAAAGGCGGAACCGACAAGGTGTGCACCCTGGAGGCACGCTTGGCCGGCCTTCAACCACTGGCGGTCGAAGATCAGGCGGGGGATATCTACGACGCGATTCAGGGCGCCGCAGACAAGCTCGACAAGAAACTCGACCATCAACTGGGCCGGTTATCCGATACGCGCTGAGAGCACGGCAACGCCCACGCAGGTACTGACGGCGCGGGGCCAGGCCGGGACGGTTTTTGCCCGAAATAGCGCCTGCCGCCAGGCGACAACGGCCCCTTCCAGTCACGCTTACTCATAGGACAGGATGGATCGACGGATCGATGCCGAGTCTGCTCGCCTATATTGCTGCCGCGTTTGCCGAAATCGCCGGATGTTTCGCTTTCTGGACTTGGCTGCGACTTGGTAAAAGCGCGCTTTGGACCGTGCCTGGAATCGCTTGCCTAGCGATTTTCGCATTTTTGCTGACACGCATCGATGCCGACTTCGCGGGCCGCGCCTACGCGGCCTATGGCGGGGTCTACATCGCAAGCTCACTGTTCTGGTTGTGGCTGGCGGAGGGGCGGATTCCCGACCGCTGGGACCTGTTGGGCGGCACGTTCGCTTTGTTGGGAACGCTCATTATTCTGTTCGGCCCCAGAAGCGCCGCGGCATAGCTCAAGCGACTGGCGCCCCGAAGCGCAGCTGAGCCGACCACGCTAGTCGCGCCTTCACACGTTGCGGGTCTCATTCTAGCAAGCGCCATACAAACGCCCACGCCGCACCCCCGGCGGCTTGCGAGTCGCCGCCGGCAACGGGCGCGACTCACGAATAGCGATTGCCAACAGGATGTCATGCAAGGCCCTTCTCCATGAAAAATTGCTTGAACGACAATCCCTTGTACGCCCTATTCTGTTCATTCACGAGGCGGAAACCGCGCCGGATGAAAAACGGCCGAGCGGTTATGGAAACATCGGCGAACAGACGCTGAATGTTGCTGTCAGCGGCGTGTTGCTCGATATGCGCCAGCAAAGCCGTGCCGATGCCTCGCCCCTGCCACAGATGGTGGACATAGAAACAGTCGATGTGCCCCGTGCGCTCGAATTCCGCGAATCCGATTATCTCTCCTTGTTCTTCGGCCACGAACACTCGATAATTTCTGAATCGGACTGTCCAAAATGAATCGTCACAAATTTCGGGGGCCCAGACTTGGATTTGCTCCGAACGATAATCACGTGCATTGATCAATCGCACTGTTTCATAGTAAAGGCGCGAAATCGCGGCGACATCGGAGTCGGTCTGGTCCCGCACATTCATTTCGTGCAGTGCCGTGGTCGCTGTCGTTCGGCCATCAGGTGTTTTTCTTCATTATATGGGATGGTATGCCGTCGATGCTGTATTGGTTTTTTTCCTCCCAATACTTCCTTATTCCCCCTCCTTCACTTCCATCTTTTCTTGTCGCCCACTCCTCTAACATCTCCCTTTCACCGGCGAAGTGGTAATAGGGAACTCCGATTCCGCATGATGTCATAGCCATGTCCACCGATAGATCGAATATTTGCCGAGATCCCGGAAATGGCTCGAACAAACCCAAAAGACTGTCCCACTCTGGGTCATTGTGATGGATGACCTTCGCCGTTCCATACACGCGTAGAATCATCGGCTTGCCATCAAAAGCGCAAAACATCAAGGTCATCCGCGGATTCTCTTGCACATGGGCTGCCGTCTCATTACCGCTGCCGGTGACGTTCAACCAAACCACGCGATTCTTGTTCACAATCCGCAAAGTGTCCAGGCCTTTCGGCGAAATATTAACCTGTCCACTCGATGCGGCGGTGCCGACGAAAAATACTTTCTGCTCGGAAATGAATTTCTCCAAACGATCCGTTAATTCCTGATACTTCACTACCATCTGCGTATTCTCATCCTGTGCTGATTCCCTGCGACATTGGGATACAGAGATTGTTTATCCCTGAGATATTAATGAGCATTGATCCAGATTATTGTGGCGCATCGAATCGCGTGGAGGCCAGCGCTTGCTACAGGCGACAATTATGTCAGACGCAAGTATACGGTCGAATGCCGGCCGTCGAATCACGCTGCGTCTCGCTCCATGCGCCGGATCGACGCGGCGCGGGGCAACGACCGGGGACCCCGCAGAACTTGGCACCGGCACCGGGATTGGGCGACACTGCAATGGCGCTCCATGGCCGCGACCCGGGGCGCAGGATGGATTCGCCCCGGTAATCGGGGCGGAGTGCCGGCATCGCCCGGTTCGCCCGTTGACCAGGAGGTTAGTGCCCGATGAAGCTCGGTTTCCCTCAATTCCTCTTTGCCTTGACGCTAACGCCGCTCGTCGCCTATGCCGCAGCGCCTGATCTTTCCGACATGATGTCGCCGGGGTTGTGGGAAATGACCGTGAATATACAAATGAAGGGCATGCCAATGAGCATGCCGGCCCAGACCATGCGACGGTGTGTTACGAAAGTGGCCCTGGAGGAAAACCAAGGCATTCCGAAACCGCAGACTCAAGGCAATGTGACCTGCAAAACCACCCACATGGAGCGCTCCGGCAATACCGTGAATTGGAGCACGGCTTGTACCGGGCAGGGGGACATGGAAATGGACGGCACAGTCGCCTTCGATTCGCCGGAGGCCTATCATTCAACCGTCCACATGACCGGCACCATGCAGGGCCGCCACATTCAGATGACGCAGACCATGCAGGGCAGACGCCTCGGCGAGTGCCACGAATGAGTGTCTACTCTGCATTGCGGCCTGCGCGACGCCCTCACGCGCACGCCACGGCCGCGCCACAGGGGATATGCGCCGCCGGTCTTTGCGCAAAACCGCGCGAACGCGCCGCTGCTGCCCGGAAACGTGAGCGGCAGCGACTCGTTAAGGGAACACGCCCGGCGCCCATCGCACGAGGGGCCGGTGCCGGGCAGCCGCGGCTAGGAGGCGCGATGCGCAGCGGCGAATCGCGCGAACGCCTCCTGCTTTTGTGCTAGCTGCTCATCGACTTCCCCGGGCTGCTCACGATTGCGTTTGATCAGTGCGGCGACTTTTTCACTGCCACGCAGCACCTCCGTCTCACCGCTTTCAAGTGCCGCGACCAGGGCGTCGGCGAGCGCTTCCGGGGACTCATACTCCAACCCCTCATCCGCTCCGAGCTCAGCACCCTCCGGCATTGAAGTCGCCATAGCGCTCGAATACGCCGTGACGACCCGAACTCCGTCCCCCGCGAGCTCACGCCGCAAGGCCTCGCTGAAGCAGGCGATACCAGCCTTGGCGGCCGCGTACGGGGCATAGAACGGCAAGCCGACAAGCCCCATTACGGAGGAGACGTTGACGATGGCCGCCTCCTCGCTCGCCTTGAGCGAGGGTAGAGCCGCCCGCGTGTAATAGATGGGCGAGAGCAGATTGGCGTCGAGCTGCGCACGAAGCTGTTCGGCCTCGATCTCCTCCAGCCGCCCGCCCTGCACGACGCTCACATTGTTCACCAGGATGTCGAGCGTGCCGAATCGCTCCAGCACCATGCGGATGACCCGGTCGCGCCAGGAATCGGGCACGTCGCTGGGAATCAATTGCACTTCCGGCGTCTCATCCGGCCGCTCTTCGCGGCTTACATCCTCCACTGCCTGAGCCGTGTCGCGCAGGCGCTGTTCGTACCGATCGCTCAGTGTCAGCCGCGCTCCCTTGCGCGCGAACGCCACGGCGATCGCACGGCCGATGCCGTTGCCGGCACCCGTGATGAAGGCCGACTTTCCTGCGATGTGCATCGCTGTTCCTCCCTCGTACTCGAAATGCCAGGCCAGTGCCCGAGCCATGACCGCCCAAACGGCGAGCGGCTGCGAAGCGCGGCAAGCGCGACAGACCTCATCGCCTACCCACATGGCTCACTATGCCACAACTGCGCGGAGCCCGGACTCCGCCACAGGGAGACGAACGCTACCATAACGTGGTTCACTACAGCGTTTGCCATGATGCCACCCAAACCGATGTTGATTCGAGTGTGCGCTCGACATATCCCCGGTGTGGATCCCGTCAGCTGCCAGTGAGATGAGCGCGAATTCGATGGCCACGAGTACCGACACAAAAGAAAAAATTGCTACGTTGGACAATGTTCGATGGGAGGAGCACCGCGAGGGCGATCGCAGTTGCCCGAGGTGTTCGACGGGGTTTCCGCAACCGTGCAGCTGTGGCGGGATGATTCACGCCACGATCGCGCGCATCCCCGGTAACGGCTTCATTCAGCTCACTCGCTGCGAGCGCTGTCGGCAACCGCGGGGATAGGCTCGGTTGTCTGCCGCAATCGACACTGATCCAGTCGAGATGACTGCAGGCGCCATGTCTGTCACGCGGTTCAGCACATTGAACGGACACGCCTTGGTCATTCGGTCAGCAAAGGCGGCGAGCGCATGAAGGCAAACATCGACGCGCTGGATCGCCCGACAATCGTCGCCATCGCCCGCGGCAAGGCCAGCATCGCCCTGCCGTTGCCGCCACGCACCGTCGCGCGCATCGAGCAAGCGCGCCGGCGCCTTGCCGTGCTCGCGGCTGGCGAGACGCCAGTCTACGGGGTAACCACGGGTCTCGGGGCATTGGCCACGACCGCAATCGCGCCAGCGCAGCGCCGCGAGGTGCAGCACGCGCTGCTGCGCAGCCATGCGGCCGGCGTGGGCCGAACCATCGAGCCGGAAACGGTGCGCGCCATGATGGCGATCCGGGCGAAGACCTTGGCCATGGGCTACTCCGGCGTGCGTTTGCAGCTCGTAGAGGCGCTCATCCGAATGCTCAATGCCGGTGTGCTGCCCGCCGTCCCGGAACACGGCTCGCTGGGAGCGAGCGGCGACCTCGCGCCGCTCGCACACATCGGGTTGTGCCTCTGCGGGGAAGGATGGGCCATGGTCGGCGAGGAGCGTGTCGCCGCCGCCGCCGTACTGAAGGCCAACGGCCTCGCCGCTGTCGAACTGGACGTCAAAGAAGGACTGTCACTGGTCAACGGCACCGATGGCATGCTGGCAATGCTCATCCTCGGCCTCGAGCGCCTCGGTCGGCTGCTCGATACGGCTGATCTCACGGCGGCGATGAGCATCGAAGCGGGATTCGGCACCGACCGGGTATTTCAGGACGCGCTGCACCGCCTGCGTCCGCACCCCGGGCAGCAGGCGGTGGCGGCGCGACTGCGCCGGCTCCTGCACGGCAGCGCGATACTCGCGCACCACCGCAAATCGGGGCACTTGGTGCAGGACGCCTATTCGTTTCGCTGCACGCCGCAAGTGCACGGCGCGGCCCGGGATACGGCCGAGTACGCGGCACGGGTGGCGGAGCGCGAGCTGCAAGCGGTAACCGACAATCCGGTGGTGCTCGCGGACGGCCGCGTCGAGAGCAGCGGCAACTTCCACGGCGAGCCGTTGGCCTTCGCGCTGGATTTCCTCGCCATCGCCGCCGCGGAACTCGGCGCGATCGCCGAGCGGCGGATCGACCGCCTGCTGGACCGGCACCGCTCCGAGGGCTTGCCGGCTTTCCTTACCCCCGAGCCCGGAACCAACTCGGGGTTGATGATCGCGCACTATACCGGTGCCGCGCTGGCCGAGGAAAACCGCCGCCTCGCCAGCCCGGCCAGTGTCGGCTCGCTACCCACCTCGGCCATGCACGAGGACCACAACTCCATGGGCTGGAGCGCGGGGCGCAAGCTGTTTCGCATTCTCGACAATATCACCGCGCTGCTGGCGATCGAAGCGCTCTGCGCGGCGCAGGCGCTTGACCTCAGAGCGCCGTTGGCACCCGCCCCCGCCACGGCGAGCGCGCGCGAACGGCTGCGCCGGGAGGTGCCCTTTCGCACCCGCGACGCCTTCGCCGCGCAGGATATCGAGGCGCTCATCCATTTGATCGATCAGGGAGCCTTGATCGAGGCCACGCGGGCGCATCTCGGCTAGGCAGGAGATATGCGAGAATCTCGCGGCAACGGCACCGGCAAACACCGACCGGCACCGGCAGATCCAGGAAGGCATCGCGGACATGGCAACAGGATCCAAGAAAGTCATTATCGCCGCCCTCATCGGCAACAGCTTGATCGCGGTGACGAAATTCGCCGCCGGCGCTGTCACCGGCAGCTCGGCCATGCTCTCCGAGGGTATTCATTCGGTCGTGGACACCGGCAATCAGGGACTGCTGCTGCTCGGCCTCGCCCGTTCGAAGAGACCGGCCAATGCCCAACACCCGTTCGGCCACGGCAAGGAAGTGTATTTTTGGTCCTTCGTCGTGGCGATTCTGCTCTTCGCCCTCGGCGCCGGCATCTCCATTTACGAGGGGGTGGACCACATCCTGGCGCCGCAGCCGATCGTCAACCCCATGGTCAACTACGTCGTGCTCGGCCTTGCCATGATCTTCGAGGCAGGGGCCTGGTACGTGGCCTTCCGCGAATTCAAGCGTGCGAAGGGCAACCTCGGCTATTTCGAGGCCGTGCACAAGGGCAAGGATCCCACGCTGTTCGTGGTGCTCTTCGAGGATTCCGCCGCCACGCTCGGGCTGCTGGTGGCTTTCGCGGGCATTTTCATCGGCCAGCTGACGGGCAACCTCTATTTCGATGGGGCGGCCTCCATCGTCATTGGTTTGATCCTGGGCGGTACGGCGGCGTGGCTTGCTTACGAGACCAAGGGCTTGCTGATCGGCGAGAGCGCGGGAGCCGATACGGTGAAGGGCATCCGGGAGATCGCGCGCGCCACCGCGGGTGTCGTCCGGGTGAACGAGGTGTTGACCATGCACATGGGGCCGGAGTACATACTGGTCAATATCAGCGCCACCTTCTCGGATGACATCACGTCGACGGAGATCGAGGACAATATCGCCGCCATGGATAAGAAAATAAAAAGCGCTTATCCGTTCATCCGACGCATTTTCATCGAGGCCGAAGACCGACATCGGCGCGCAACCGCATAGCCTAGGGCACTGCATACGTATCAGCGTTCACCGTCATCGGCCGCTCGCAGTCCACATCGTGATCCGGACATGTCGACAGTTGATCTCATCACCGAACACCGCCTCGCCGAGGCCATCGAGCGCGGCGAGCTATCGGCCCTCCCCGGCTCGGGCAAGCCGCTCGCGCTCGACGACGATGCGCTGATTCCCCAGGAGTTGCGCCTCGCCTATCGCGTGCTGAAGAACGCCGGATTCGTGCCGCCCCAAGTCGAGCGGC
>NZ_JBXWZQ010000076.1:0-13496 GCF_059432795.1 Nitrococcus sp.
CGCTTAACCAGCGTTTCTTCCATATCAGTTGGGTGGGCTGACGGAGACAATCGCCTCGACCCCGATTGCCTTGGACAATACTGGATTTGTATTTTGAATATTGACGCTCCCTCCGGCGATGATCTCACCATCGCCGGAGGAGTCGGTCGAAACTGTCGCATCCGTGTCCGAGCCGCAGCAGGCCGTTGCCGTGCCGCCGGCGAGGCCTATATCGGCGACCGGCGTGCTTTTGGTGAAAGTCCGCGTTCGAGTTGCGGCGTAGCCGGACTCGCCGGATGAGGTGGCCAGAGACTCGGCCGAGACAGTTACCCCCCCGGCACTGACCGTGTCCATCTGGAAGCTGCTCAGCCTCTCCGGGCCTGCGCCAGCGGCAATTTCGGGTATCACTAGCATCACGGCGACGGCAGTGGCAGGTGCGCTCGCGGCAAGGCGCGGCAAAAGTCGAACGATAATCGTCATCATGGTGTTTACCTCGCAAAACCCGCCGGAATCGATGACTGAATTTCGCGCCCAGTCGCTACCGCCTGCGCGCAGTCAATCCCACTTCCCCGATGTTCTAGACGTTGAAAGAATCTGCAGGCCGCCACAGACTTGGACGTCGCTTAACCAGCGGCCCCAGTTGGAGCTGCCTAGATATTGCCCTTGAAAATTTAGCCATCTGCGATCGAATTTTATATGCGCCTTTCGGAGGAAGCGGTGTACATCCCAAGTGGGTAAGCCCGCAGTGAAACCACTGCGTGTGCTTGGCAGTTTGGCGTAAGCGGTGGCTTGATCGTATTCAGGCGCTATAGTTTTCGTTGTCCTGTTGGTGCAGCGCGGCCTTTAGGAAGCACGGCGTCAATATTGGATGCCTGGAGGGCTTTCTGAGGTAGAGCTGGCCACGGCTCCGTCCTCTACGCGGATGGAATCAATGACCACTGGGGTGAATCGCCACGGTATTTTTCGCGCTTCAGAGCAGAACCTTCTCATGCCCGCGCTGTCTAATGCTTCGCTGACGCGCCGCGTAACAAGCAACTCAACGGCGAACAGACCACATTTCCCGGACGGGATTAACAGGGATTCATTCAAATTCTCCTGCGAGGCTGTCCGTGGATGCAATCAATAAGGACTCTCACATGCCAGGACGGCCACCGAGCACTTTGGGCGGACCAGCGCTGCATCGGACGGATCGCGGCGCCAACCGCTTGAGAGTGTCTGCCCCTCCTCCCCGGCTCGTGATTCCGCGGCTTTGCGGCGTACGCTTCGTGAGAAGAGCCGCGCACCCCTTGAGCCTCTGAAGGTAATTACAATGAGTCAGTTGCGAAGCATCGTGAAAGCATTCGTGCCCCCCCCGGACCCGGCGTTTCATCCGCAGCGCGCAACGAGACTTCACGCCCCGGCGTCTGCTCCGCGCCGCGCACCGGGCTTTCGTTTTCCGCCGGGCAATGCGGAAGTTCCTGCAAGCGCCTGAAACTTACACCCAGCCGGGCGAGCCCGTGGTGGCTGACCTGATCTACGGGTGGGGAAACGAGGGCTGGAGCGCGCTGGATGAATACTTGGCGGGCTGCATGGCGCATGCGCTGAAAGCAAACGGGCCGATCCTGGAATGCGGCTCCGGCTTGTCCACGATCCTCGTCGGCGCAATCGCAAAAAGGCGCGGTCTCAGTCATTGGGCGCTCGAGCACACGCCCGAGTGGGCCGCCAGAGTGCGGCGTTACATCAAGCGCTACAAGATTGACTCGGTAGCCCTGTGCTTACACTTCCTCAAGGACTATGGCGCCTTTTGCTGGTACGACGTCCCATTGGGATCGATGCCAGAGCGTTTTTCATTCGTCATCTGTGACGGCCCGCCCGGCTCGACCAAGGGCGGCAGGTATGGGCTGGCTCCCGTCATGAAAGAACGGCTTGAACCGGGATGCGTCATACTGCTCGACGACACGAGTCGGCAGGGCGAGCACGCAATCGCAGTGCGTTGGGGTAGGGAACTCGGCGCTCGCGTCGATATGCTCGGCACCGATAAGCCTTACTGCAAGCTCACGGTAAGCAGCATTCGACATCACGGGGTCCAGGAAGGCGCCGATGAGTATTTGCCAAGGCGTCTTGGGTAGCTCACGAATTGCATCGGGCCGATGGGGCGTCGCCAATCGGTGCGCTTAATACGTGGTGGCCGACGCGCGACCCGCTGCCGTCCCACATAACCCCGCCTGTCGCGCGGGAACTATAAAAAACGGGAGGGCGCTCGATCCAGTGAAATGCGTTGCCCCAGAGAAAACGTGCGGAACAATCCGGGGGGGGCGGAAGGTTTTGAAATCAATCTTCGTCACTCCTTCGATCGACTGGATTCATGCTCGCAACAAGGGTTTGTTTCCTCACCTACCGTAGCAGGGATAAATAGATGAAAGTCGCACAGATCGCGCCTCTTTATGAAAGCGTGCCACCGAAATACTATGGAGGAACGGAACGGATCGTATCCTATCTTACTGAGGAGCTCGTGCGTTTGGGGCACGATGTCACTCTTTTCGCCAGCGGCGATTCAACGACCACGGCAACGCTCTATCCGGTGGTCGATCAGGCATTGCGGCTCAACCAGCACTGCCAGGACCCCTTGGCACATCATGTTGTCATGCTGGGCAAGCTGGCCAAGCTTGCGGCCGATTTCGACATCGTGCATTTCCATATCGATTATCTGCAGTTTCCGCTAATCCGTATGTTGGACGCTCCCAGCGTAACGACGATGCACGGGCGGTTGGACATTTCGGATCTCGCTGCGGTGTTCCGCTTTTTCACGGACCTTCCGATCACGTCCATTTCAAACGATCAGCGCGCGCCGCTGCCTTTTGCGAACTGGCAAGCCACTGTATACCACGGCCTGCCGAGCAACCTGTACACCTACTATCCGCGATCCTCTGGTTATCTTGCTTTCCTAGGCCGTATCTCGCCCGAAAAACGCGTTGACAGAGCAATTGAAATCGCCGTTCGCGCCGGCATGGAACTGCGTATCGCAGCGAAAATAGACAAAGTGGACCAGGATTACTTCGATGAGAAAATCGAGCCTCTTCTCCGCCATCCGCTGGTTCACTTCGTCGGAGAGATTGGGGAAAAAGAAAAGAACGATTTTCTCGGTGGTGCCGACGCATTGCTATTTCCGATCGATTGGCCAGAGCCCTTTGGCCTGGTTATGATCGAGGCGATGGCTTGCGGGACTCCGGTCATTGCCTATCGCAGAGGCTCCGTCCCCGAAATTGTAAGAGACGGTGAAACCGGATTCATCGTGGATGACCTCAACCAGGCGACCACCGCCGTGCAACGGATAGACCAAATCAGCCGAAGGCGTTGTCGTGACGAGTTCGAAGAACGGTTCTCCGCCAACCGCATGGCTGACAAGTACGTGGAGGTATACCAAGCGCTCATTGAGGAACCAACCTTCCAACCGAGACTGGTAGGCTGAAAGATGCTATGGCAACCAACGATGTCTTGTTGATCAATGATCAATGGTATGTGCTCACCACCTCCGCTCGGATCGATGACCGCACGCGCGTACTCAAACATGGCGAAACCTTCGCTGTATTCGACCAGCACGGCGATATCCAACATCTCGGCATGGAGGAGCAGGGACTTTACCACGAAGGCACACGGTTTCTGTCCTACCTCGAATTCAAAGTGAACGAGCTGCGTCCCCTCCTGCTCAACTCGACAGTCAGGGAAGACAACACGCTTTTGACTGTTGACCTCACCACGCCGGATCTTTACGAGAAGAACCGGCTCACCACGCACAAGGGAATCGTTCACATATGCAGGAAGAAAATACTTTGGGAGGGCGTGTATTACGAGTCCATTCGACTTTTCAATTATGGAATAGCGCCAGTTGATTTGCGGCTCGGCTTTGAATTTGCGGCGGATTACGCGGATATTTTCGAGGTGCGGGGTGCAAAGCGCCAGCAGCGTGGAAGAATGCTCGCCGTGCAAAATGAAGAAAAAGCAGTGATCCTCGGCTATAAGGGTTTGGACGACAAATTTCGCCGCACGCGCATCGCATTCAGTCAATCGCCAAGCAAGCAACACGAGGACGCGGCGCACTTTGCGATCACATTGCCCGCCCAGACGGAGAAATCGTTCACCGTGGCGGTCGGCTGTGAAATAGAAAACAGGAAAAGAACGATGCTCTCCTACGATGCGGCGCTCTCTAGATGTGACGAGACAGTCGCTGCTCGCCATGCCGACGTAGGGCACATCTTCGGTAGCAATGAGCAGTTCAATGATTGGATAAACCGCTCGGCCGCGGATTTGCGGATGCTGACGACCAGGACCCCGTATGGCGATTATCCTTATGCGGGCGTGCCTTGGTTCAGCACGCCCTTTGGACGCGATGGAATCATCACCGCGCTCCAGTGTTTGTGGCTCAACCCGCACCTTGCTCGCGGCGTATTGAGCTTTTTGGCGGCGACGCAGGCGACAGAGGAGAACCCTGCCCAGGATGCCGAGCCCGGGAAAATTCTTCATGAGGCCAGGGACGGTGAAATGGCGGCTTTGCACGAGGTGCCGTTTTGGCGCTATTACGGCAGTGTGGACGCCACACCGCTTTTCATCGTTCTGGCGGGCGCTTATTTCCGACGGACCGGGGACCGCTCATTCTTGGAGGCGATCTGGCCGAATATTGAAGCGGCCCTCGGGTGGATCGAGCGCTACGGCGATATCGACGGCGATGGGTTCGTGGAGTACGCCCGGCACAGCCACAATGGGCTGGTCAACCAGGGATGGAAAGATTCGGAGGATTCGGTTTTTCATCGCGATGGACGTCCTGCGCAAGGCCCGATCGCCTTGTGCGAAGTGCAGGGATACGTTTACGGAGCGAAAAAAACAGCGGCCAAACTGGCCGCTGTTCTGGGGCAAAAAGATCGCTCTATAGCGCTACGGCGCGAAGCAGACGCGCTCAAGGAAAAATTCAATCGCGCATTTTGGTGCGAGGAAATCGCAACCTTCGCGATGGCCTTGGACGGTAAAAAACGCCCCTGCCGCGTCGTCTCCTCCAACGCGGGGCACGCACTTTTCAGCGGTATCGCCCGTCCTGACTACGCCCGCCGCGTGGCGGAGACTTTACTGAGCGAGGCGAGTTTCAGCGGCTGGGGCGTTCGCACCCTGGCCGCGACGGAGTGCCGGTTCAACCCGATGTCCTACCACAACGGCTCGATCTGGCCCCACGACAACGCAATCGTCGCAATGGGACTCGCCCGCTATGGCTTCAAGGCGCAGGCCTTGCGGATCCTGACCGGTCTGTTCGATGCCAGCATCACGTTGGATCTGCACCGGTTACCCGAGCTGTTCTGCGGTTTCGACCGCCTGTCCGGCCAAGGCCCAACGCTTTATCCCGTTGCCTGCCTGCCGCAGGCATGGGCGAGCGGCACCGTCTTCCACCTCCTGCAGGCCTGCCTCGGTTTGGGCCTTTCCGAGGAGAAGCCGCAACTGCGATTTCATCATCCGCGACTGCCCGATTACCTGCACCGTCTTGAAATCACCAATCTGCGCTTTGGAGAGGCGGTGATCGATCTTGTTCTCAGGCGCCATCTGCATGATGTGGGGGTCAATGTAGAGCGAAAAGAGGGCGATATCGAGGTCGCGGTATTCGTCTGAACGTAGGGGATCGCCGGTGGGCGATCCTTTAAGCTTTGTAATCCCCAGGCCGCCCGCTCCCTGACGGATCGCGCGCATGCCGGCATCGCGCGGATCGTCATTGTCGTTCACCCTTGAGGTGTCCGCCGCTCGGGGTCGGGTGAAAACCAGCATTGCACGGGACCACCCCGTTGCCGCCGCACCATCCGCGGCGAAGCACGCGCGGCCTGCGATGGTCGGCGCGCCGCTGGCGTTGGAACCAGGGCCGGTCGGCTTTTCGAGACGCCCCATGGAGCTTTCGCAGGGATGCGATCGCTCTTTCGTGCTTCATGGAAGCCTTATTACGGCAAGTTCTCCGGTCTCCGCCCCCCAATCCGGCTGACGCCATCAAAAATCGCTTGTCAACATGTAGAGGAAGGAGCGAGGGCAGTCTGCGATGTCCCCATATTCGCTAAAAAAGCAGGCCATCGGCCTGGCCGGCTGGCTTCTGGTCAGCTTCATCACCGCCGCCATCGGCGGCGCGGCGTCTGTTCAGGCGAGTTCGTTTTACACGCAACTGGCCCGTCCGGATTGGGCGCCGCCGCCTTGGGCCTTCGGGCCGGTCTGGGCAGTGCTTTATGCGCTCATGGGCGTCTCCGCATGGCTCGTATGGCGCGTTGGCGCCTCACGCGCCTCGCGCACCGCACTTGCTTTGTTCCTCGTGCAGCTTGCGCCGAATGCGGTGTGGAGCTACCTATTTTTTGTCTGGCAGCAGGGCGCTTGGGCGTTCGCGGATATTCTGTTTCTGTGCTTGCTTGTCGTTGCAACGCTTGTATCGTTCTACCGCGTAAGCCTTGTGGCCGGGTCGCTGCTTATTCCCTACCTACTGTGGGTCAGCTTGGCGGCCGCGCTCAATTATTCGGTGTGGCAGCTCAACCCGAAGCTATTGGGCTAGGCGGGCTATCGCTTGTGCACGTACCGTGAGGTGCCCGCGGCTTGAAGCCCCGCCGTTGCCAGTCTTACCACTGAACGCGCCGGTTGCGCGTCCCACGGCCCGGCTGCGGTTCGACGAGGACTTGGCGGCGGGGGCGCGTGGGACTCGTCAGTTTCGGGTATGCCTCCCCGTCGTGGGGGGGTTGGGCGGGCTGGGTCAGGAGAAAGACCAGGCCGCCTATGAACCCGGTCACGGCCACCTCCACCCCCTCCTCAGGCTTCGAGGCCAAAGCGGTGGCGGTGCCGGCGATGACGTTGAGCGCGGCATTGCCGACATGCTCGAACATTCCCCAGCGCCTTTCGGCGCGTTTGGCGTTGTGCCGCAGCTGTCGCTCGGCGGCGCGAAGCTTGGCCAGCTTTTGCGCACGGGTGCGTTCGGGCATGGCAGTGATCGCGCTCGCGCCTAATCGCGCCTGCAGCGGAGTCGCAAGCATATATCCCAGACCGATACCCGAGGTCACCGCCTTGACGATGTTCTTGACCCGGTCGCCGTCGTTGTCGGTCAATACCGCAGCGGCGCCGAGCCCGACCATGCTGCCGCCATTGATGGTCAGCCAGCTGTACCACCATACCCGCGCGTGTGTTTTGGGGCCATCGAGGCGATCCTCGAGAAAACGCAGACGCTGCTCGATGGCGGCATCTGAGAGAGCGGCATCAGACGGAGCCGCTTCGGCCCGGCCGGGCATGGCGACGCACAAGGCAAGTAGCACGATAAACGCGGGATTGGAAAGCCTTCCCAGCAGGGTGATCTTTTCTGCCCGGCCGTTGCGGTTGCGCCCCGCCAGCACCCGAGCGTCCGGATCGCATTGCCGCGCGAGCGACTGCCATGGCGAGTCCGATGGCTGAGGATTACACATCGATTGAATGGGGCAGAGCCTCCCTTTTACCGCGAGCCGCCCGGCTGCTTGGAGTCGGCGCAATCCGCCCGCCGCGCCGGCGGCGACCGTGGTCGGCCGGCGTGGCACTGGCGCGGATTCCGCGCGGTATCAACGCGCGGCAGGTTGTGCCGCCTCGTGCGCGTTCATCCGGCAATACGTTTCATCGGCACATGAGGTAAACAGGCGCGTTCAGCTTGTGACGTACTGAGTGAGTTGGCGGATGAGCTCTTCTTTTTCCTTGAGCAACAACAACAGCAAATCGCGCAGTGAGATGATGCCGACGAAGGCATCGCCTTCGAAGACAAGCAGATGCCGACATCGATTCTGCTTCATGAGCTCAATGCAGTGCTCCACTTCCTCGTCGGGCCTGACCCGCACGATGTCGGTGCGCATCGCGTCCTTGATCCTGACCTCGGCCGGGTCGAGGTGCTTTGTGACCAGCCGGTGGATCAGGTCGCGTTCGGTGAAAAGACCGATGACCTGGGAAGCGCGGGTTACCACCACGGAGCCGATGTGCTTGTTCGACATGAGCACGGCGGCGTCGTAAGCGGATTTGTTTTCATCCAGCAACACCACGAGGCGCTCGACTTTTTCGCTGATCATCGTCATGGCGAGACCCCCTTTGCCGGGACCGTGAAGCGACGGACCGGTATCGTGAGCAACCGCGGCGGCGGCTGCCGGCTGATTCAATTGATCTCTCTGTAAGCATATAACCTGAATGCGCTTTTGTTTCGAGCGTATCGCAAATCGGAAAACGATGAACAAAAGGACAAACGGCCTGCTGCACGGTTCCGTTGCGTCAGGGAAGGGCGCGTCCCGCTCCCCGGCACCGGAGCGTCGTCAACGGTGCGGGCGGCGACGGAAGAACATGCGCTGCCGGTAAAAAGGCGTATAAAAGGCCCGAGAGGCCGATGCGTGCGACGCGTCGTCTTTTTCGTCTGGCCAGGCGATCGCGTGGGCAACGCTGCGCCAGCGTAATACGCCGGAGGAGTGATATGGCGATAACGGGCAGCTGTCTGTGTGGGGCAATAGGCTACGAGATCATGGGATCATTCGAAGCCATCGGCCATTGTCATTGTTCGATGTGCCGAAAGTCGCAGGGGGCCGCATTTGCGACCTGGGGGATGATCAAGCCGGAGCGCTTCCGATGGACCTCGGGGGTGGAGCTTGTCGAGGCCTACGCATCTTCCCCCGCAAGGGCGAGGTGCTTTTGCAGAAGGTGCGGCTCTCCGCTGGTGAGCACCCATTGCGGTAAAGTCACGGAAGTGGTGCTGGGCTCGGTCGACGGTGATCCGGGCGCGCGCCCGCGCGAGCATATTTTCGTTCGCTCCAAGGCAAGGTGGTTCGAGATCGCCGATGCGCTTCCGCAGTTCGAGGAATGGCCACCCAGTTTCGGGCCGTGATGGCGGCGCCTAGCCCGGGCGAATAAGATGAAAGGCAGAGGCTCCCGCCAACGCCTGGCAGGGTGACGCCAGGAACAGACCCGGCGGTCGGCATGAGCAGGCCGGGATCGCGCCGGCCTCGCCGTCTTGCGTACTGCCGCCACGGTCGACCGTCTCGGCAGAGGAAAACCATGGTCTCTGCCTTAGCCTCGCTGTTAGGGTAACGAGACCCGTCCCGCAACGTCACCATCGAGTCACAAGGCCCTGCCGCTCGGGAGAATTCGCATGCGCCTTCCTCGTCTTAGCTTGCTTGTTGCCCTGGCAATCGGCTTCGCCCACGCGGGCTCGGTGAGCGCCGTAGCGATCGAACCGACGGATCTCGACACACTGACGCTGGGGGCCGCGATTGTCGGTCCGGTGGGCCCGAGCGTGGATACGAGCCTGGTAACCGCCACCGGTGACTCCCTCGGCGATCTCTCCAGTCGCGTGAACTGCCCCGCAGGGGTCTCGCCGTGCGTTCCGCCGGATAATCCGTCCGATACGATCTATACGTACGTCCATACGGTAATCCCCGGTGTCGACAACCCGAACGATCCGCCGTTTCCGCGCCCCGCCACGGTGCTCTCGCCGTTGGGCGTCAAGCAGTTCCGCCTGGCCGTTGCACCGCAAGGTTTCACCGGCGTGGCCGGTGTGAGCTTTACGCAGGCTGGCGCGGCGCTGAAATCCGGAGCCGGCGCCGTGCACATCGAGTTCGCGGACAACGGCTTGATCTGGACGCTGCCCGCGAGCGAGGGGTGGGATATCGGGGAACCATTGACTTTCTTCTGGCAAACGAGGCGTCCGCCGTCCGGGCCGGGCGGTGACTATCGCCTTGCAGCCGCCGACCTGACGGCCTCGGGAGAGGGGCCGCGGCCGAGCGGCGACTCCGCCGAGATAGGCGAGCCCGCCCCTAGCGCGCTGTTGCTCCTCGGGCTCGTCCTCCTTGCGGCACTGGGCTGGCGCGAGCGTCGCGGGCGACGGGATTGAGGCATGCCATCCGTTATTGTTCGGGGCGAGCCGTTAAAAGCCCCAGGTCAATCGCAGGGTCGTTTGCGTGTGTCCTGTAGGGTCACGGTTCACGCCGATGTCGAAGTACTGCAAAGTGGTATAAATGGGATCGACCCACCAATGATATTTCGGATCCAATCGGTTTTTCAGGTAGTAACGTCCTTCCCCGATTATCCAGCCAAGTCCGGTCGTCAGGATGAGGTCTTGTGTGCTCGGCCGTTGCGTCCACGACTCGAATAAGTACTCCCAGGTGGCCGAGGCGCCGAGGCAGAAGGTGATACTCCCCGGAATGCCTAAGTGAGCTTCGCGGGCACGCAGATAGGTCTCCGAGCCCCACAACGGATGGAGTACGAAGTTGAACAGCGCCGAGTCATCTTCAAAATGCGGCGTCGACGTGGAGAATTTGCGGAAGTTATCCAGGCTTGGCTCGTCTTTGAGTATGCCACCGGCAACGAACCCGCCGAAGCCGATCGCCATAAAGCTCAGGCTGTATACGACCGGCCTTACGAAGTTGATCTCATTAGAGCTTGCCGGCTCGGTTGTTGGTGCTCCTGCCGCCCTCGGCAAGCCGGCGCTTGCCTGACGGGGTGCAGGCCGGACGTCGCCATTGGCGACGCCGATTGATTTCCACGGCCTGAGCCCGATGGGGTTGTGTGATTCGTTGCGTGCGCTCGCGGGGGTCGCGCTTGAGCTGGCATTTTCATTCGCGTCGGCCGCGTTTTCGCCGAGGTTCAAACGCTTGCCGAGCACGCGGGGGGGAGCGAGGATAAGGCGCCCCAGCGGTGCCGTGCGCCAGGAAGCGGGCGCCGATGCCGAGCGAGCGGCATATTCTAGGTGGGCGATGCGAGCGAAATCGTCGGCACTCGCGGTCGTATTCATGCTAAGCAGCGCGCCCGCTATCGCCAGGGTGGTCGGGAGTCTCGTGATCATCCTTCGTTCTTTGCAGAATCGTTCAGCGAGCGCTCCGCTGTCAG
The DNA here is from genome assembly GCF_059432795.1 of Nitrococcus sp. NCBI lineage: Bacteria > Pseudomonadati > Pseudomonadota > Gammaproteobacteria > Chromatiales > Ectothiorhodospiraceae > Nitrococcus > Nitrococcus sp. The sequence continues at coordinate 10,840 of NZ_JBXWZQ010000076.1, forward strand.
TCAGTGAGCGAGGGCGAGGGCCGTTTTGCGCGGTGGCGCTTTTTACGGGTCGAATGCGGCGCCGATGTCGGGAGCGCATGCTCGATGCCGGCGGCCCGATCCCGCAGCGCCTCGCTGTCTGCAAGATGAACCCTTACTGGAAGGCACACGCTGCGATCGAATTCCGATATCCGAGCGCTCGTGCTGATCCGAGGCGAGACGCATCCAAGTGCATCACATACCGTTGACAAATGGCGATGCCTCCCGCCAGCCGCCTTTCCCTGCCACGGGCGATCGGCCGGCAGCGCGAGCCAGCGCAACGGCATTGTGCCGCGCAGCGCGCTAAACGATCAGCAGCGAGTGGCGACGTTCAACTGAGCGGTTGGCTTCCCTGAGCCCGGCGTTGCAGCAAACGCGAGCTCTCCCGTGCCACTGGCAGGGGGGGCGAGCTTCTCGTCGGGGCGTATCTCATTGGGCGTGCGCCAGGTGTGGACAAGCTGCATGAACTCCTCGGCCGGCCGCGGCCGACTGAACAAATAGCCTTGCATGAAACCACAGCCGTGGCGGAGCAGAAACGCCGCCTGATGGGGTGTCTCGACGCCTTCGGCGACCACCTCGAGGTTCAGTTGGGAGGCGAGGAGCAGGATCGATCTGAGCAAAGCGGTCTTGGTCGCATCCTCCTCGATGGCCATGACGAAGCTCCGGTCGACCTTGAGCTTGTCGAGCGGGAAGCGCTGCAGGTAGCTAAGCGAAGCATACCCGGTGCCGAAATCATCGACCGCGATGCGCACGCCCAGATCCCGCAGCCGCTTCAGCCCATCGACAACCCCCTGGTCCGTGCCCACCATGCGGGTCTCGGTCATTTCGATCTCCAGGCGCTCAGGCGGCAGCCCACTCGTCTCCAGAACATCTTCAATCATCTGCGCGAAGCGTGTGCCGCCTGCCATCGCGAGCGATGCGCCGGAGAGATTCACCGCGACCCTCGGCGCAGCGAAAGGCCCTTGCCACTCCAAGGCGTGTTCGCAGGCCTTTCTGAGCACCCAGTCGTCGAGGGTCGTTATCAGCTCGCTCTGCTCTGCCACCGGGATAAATTCATTGGGTGGACGCAATCCCTGCTGGGGGTCGTTCCACCGCACCAACGCCTCGGCACTGGCGATCCTCCCGGTCTTCGTGCTGATGATGGGCTGGAAATACAGGCACATTTCGTCGGTTTCGATAGCCCGCGCAATTTTGCTGCTGAGCATCAGCGAGTGCAGCGCCGCGGTATTCGCTTCGGCATTGTAGAAGTGGACGCTTTCAGCACGGGCCTCTGCCGCCTGATCGACCGCTGCGGCGGCACGATCCATGAGTGCATCGATACCGGCGGCGTCATTGGGGTAGAGGCTGACGCCGAGCCACAGGACAGGCTGCAGCCGGCGGCTTCCGATTACGATGGGTTCGCTGAGGATCTTGTGAAGCCGATTGAACTCGCTCGTCATCTTGCCGACCGATTCGGGTCGCTCGAAGAGGATCGCGAATTCGTAGCCTTGCAGCCGCGCCACGGTCACTTTCTCGTGAGCGGCCGAGTGGGCGAACGACTGCAGGCGAGAGGCGATCACGTGAAGCATCGCATCGCTCAAGTGCGCGGAAGAATGATCCGCCAGATGCCGGAAATGCTCCAGACGAATACCGCAAAGAGCGAACCCCTCCCCCTGGGATGAGAGTTCGAGCGCCTGGCCGAGCTTGTCACGCAAATGGCGGCGGTTCGGGAGCCCAGTGACCTGATCGAAATACACCAGATCGCGGATTCTGTCCGTGGCCTCGCGGTAGCGGGTGACGTCCTGAAGCACCAACACCGTCAGCGGCGCACCGCCATAGGCATCGCGCATCGTGTTGACGGTGATGTTGACCACGCGTCGTTCGCCCGTGGACAGCGGCAACTCGATCTCGGCCTGTTGCGGATCCGACGATGTGTTTCCCGCGGGGCCTGGGGATGCATGCGTCATCGGCAGCACCTTGTCGACGGTCATGCCCAGGAGCTCATTGCGCTCGACACCGAGCAGGTGTTCGGCGCGGCTGTTCGCCACCGCGATAGCGCCTAAATCGTCGAGTACCAGCACGCCGTCGGAGAGGGTTTTGAGCACGTGGTCGGCCGCCGCTCGCGATGTCACGGCAACGATGCGGTAGCGCCAGGCCGCATAACCGATGGTGACCACCATGAAGGCCACCATGACATAGCCGAAGGGATAAACGTCGATACCCCAGCTCGGCAGAAAATCGAGGGCAGCGGTAAAAGAGACCCCAAAGCCGAGCAGCAGAATTTTCGCCCGGTGCCGGCGTGAGCTGCCGCGGGGTGAGAGGCGCCAGGTGCGTAAGCATTCGATGAACAGGAAGACCAGGACGCTGCACAAATAGCCGGCAAGGAGTGTGCCGCCGATGAGGTAATCCGCATAATAGCCCCACCAATACAGGTGCGGGCGTCCCATATAGGTATCGGTGGCCAGCAGGATATATAGAAAACTCAGTGAGGCTGCCCAGATCCAGGGGGAGAGACGGCTGCGCCAGCCGGCCAGCCCAAGCAGCCGGCGGAGAAGCTCGTAGAGTGTCGGCGTGATGAAGACGACGCCAACCTGGCTTAGCGTGATCCATTGCAGCGCAGTGGCGGGGGTAAACGTACAATAGGTGATGGCAAACCCCAG
>NZ_JBXWZQ010000077.1:0-5172 GCF_059432795.1 Nitrococcus sp.
ATGAACGGCTTGGGGTGCTTGTTGTGCAGGGCAACATATTCATCGATAGCCTCCACCAGTTCAGTCTCGCTGGTGAAGACGCAGCTGCGCATCCGCTAGGCCGTGAGATCGCGGAATAATCGCTCGACCATGTTGAGCCAAGACGCCGAGTTCGGCGTGAAATGCATGTGGAATCGCGGGTGCTTCGCCAGCCATGCCTGAACCGTCGGATGCTTGTGCGTGGCGGAGTTGTCGGCGATCAGATGCAGGATCTTCTCCTTCGGCGTCTTGGCTCAACATGGTCGAGCGCTTCTTCCGCGATCTCACGGCCGAGCGGTTGCGCCGCGGCGTCTTCACCAGCGTGCCTGAACTGGTGGCGGCACTCGATGACTATGTTGCCCATCACAACAACCACCCCAAGCCGTTCATCTGGACCAAGAGCGCACGCGACATCCTGCAGAAGGTCATTCGCGCCAATAGCCGCTTAAGTTCCAAACAGAACGAAACGCTACACTAGCGCAGGAAATCACAGAGCCCGCGCAAGGCCGCCATCACCGCTTGGCGGCGAATGGCCTCGCGACCGCCATGAAAGCGGCCCTCAAAAGTCACCGGCTCGGTACCGGCACGGCACCAGCCGAGCCACACCAGACCCACCGGTTTAGCAGGAGTCCCACCGTCCGGGCCGGCGACCCCCGTCACCGCAAGACCGACCTCGGCCGGAGTGCGGGCGACGGCGCCGCGCGCCATCTCCACGGCGACCTCCATACTCACCGCGCCGTATGTCTCCAGCGTTTGGGCAGAAACGCCCAAAAGCTCCATTTTGGCGGCATTGGAGTAGACGACAAAGCCGCGCTCGAACCACTGCGAGCTGCCCGGGATGTCAGTGATCACCTTCGCGACCCAGCCCCCGGTGCACGACTCGGCGCTCGCCAGACGCAGCCCCAAGCCCTTTAGCAACGACCCGACTCGGCGCGCCGGCTCGAGCAGATCGGCATCTTCAACGCCCACCACTTGCCTCCTGGTCGAGCCCCATCCCGTAGCGACCCAATCGAGCCGCCCTGCAGCCTGCAATGCACAGCACCCGAAGCTCTCGCTATACTGCCATGCCTTATGTGCACTTCGATGCGTACCAAGTACAAAGAGTCGATCACGGCGAGCGGCTAGGGAAGCATGAACGAGGCAAGCGCCGAGGAGAAACGGCACACCCCGATGATGCAGCAGTATTTGCGCATCAAAGCCGAGCATTCGGACACTCTGTTATTCTACCGGATGGGGGATTTCTACGAGTTGTTCTACGACGATGCCCGGCGGGCCGCAAAGCTGCTCGACATCGCGCTTACAAGCCGCGGCGAATCCGCCGGTGCGCCGATCCCTATGGCCGGGGTACCCGTGCACGCTTATGAGGGCTATTTGAGCAAGCTCGTGCGGCTCGGCGAGTCGGTGGCGATCTGTGAGCAGATCGGCGACCCGGCCACCGCGAAAGGCCCTGTGGAACGCCGCGTCATCCGCATCGTCACGCCCGGCACGCTCACCGATGAGGCATTACTCGATGAGCGTCAGAGCGCGCTTTTGGCAGCCGTGAAGTGCGCCTCCGGGAGCTTCGGATTGGCCGCCTTGGAACTCGCCAGCGGCCGCTTCACCGTGAGCGAGGTAACCGGCAGTGATGACCTGCAGGCGGAGCTCGAACGGCTGCGCCCGGCGGAGCTGCTGCTCGATGAGGATGCCGCGGCGCCGGTCCCGCTCAAGAGCGCGCGTTTGACCTATCGCCCGTCCTGGCACTTCGATTCCGACTCGGCGCGCCGCCTGCTCAGCCATCAGTTCGGCACTCAGGACCTGCACGGCTTCGGCGTGGCGGGTTTGCCGCTGGCGATCGGCGCCGCTGGCTGCCTGCTCCAGTACGTCAGCGACACTCAGCGTGGCGCGCTCCCGCATATCCGCGGCCTGCGCGTTGAGGCACGCGAGGACAGCTTGATCCTCGATGCGGCGAGTCGGCGCAACCTGGAGCTGGAATACACCCTCTGCGGCAGCACCGAACGCACCCTGGCCTGGGTGCTCGACCGCGCCGTCACCGGCATGGGAAGCCGCCTGCTGCGGCGCTGGATCAATCGGCCCCTGCGCGATCATGAGCGGTTACGCCGGCGCCAGCAGGCCTTGACCGTCCTGCTCAAGGAGGGTTTGGTGACGCGACTGCGCGAACAGCTGCACGGCATGGCCGATGTGGAGCGGATTACGGCGCGGATCGCGATGCAAACCGCGCGTCCTCGCGATCTGACAGGACTGCGCGCGGCCTTGCAACGCGTGCCGGCCATTCGCGCGACATTGGAGCCTTGCGAGGCGCCGCGACTCGCCGAGCTGACCCGCGCCCTCGGCGATCATTCCCAGACCTCGGCCTTGCTCGCAGAGGCGTTAGCGGAAAATCCCGCGGTGCTCGTCCGCGATGGCGGCGTCATCGCGGAGGGCCACGATCCTCAGCTCGACGAGCTGCGCGGGCTCTGGCGCAACGCCGATGAATTCCTGCTAGGCCTGGAGCGGCGCGAGCGCGAGGCGACCGGAATTGCCAATCTCAAGGTGAGTTACAACCGTGTCCATGGCTACTACATCGAGATCAGCCGCGCCCAAAGCGATCTCGCACCGGCGCACTACGTGCGACGCCAGACGTTGAAAGGCGCCGAGCGCTACATCATTCCAGAGCTCAAATCCTTCGAGGACAAGATCCTGTCGGCCCGCGAGCGAGCCTTGTCCCGCGAAAAAACGCTCTACGAGGCGCTGCTCGAGCAGCTCGCCACAGGGCTCGATACGCAGATCCGCTGCGCCCAGGCACTCGCCGAGCTGGATACCCTGACCTGCCTCGCCGAGCGCGCCGAGGCCCTGAACTATGTCCGACCGGAGCTGACGACGCAGGCCGGGATACGCATCGAATCCGGACGCCATCCGGTAGTCGAGCAAGTGCTGGAGGAGCCGTTCGTTGCCAATGATCTCGCCTTGGATGACAGCAAGCGAATGCTGATCGTCACCGGCCCCAACATGGGCGGCAAATCCACTTTCATGCGGCAGACGGCTCTGATCGTGCTGCTTGCGCACATCGGCAGCTTCGTACCGGCACAACGGGCGGTGATTGGACCCATCGACCGGATTTTCACGCGCATCGGAGCCTCCGATGATCTGGCCGGCGGGCGCTCCACCTTCATGGTGGAGATGACCGAGACGGCAACCATCCTCCACAACGCGACACGCGAGAGCTTGGTGTTGTTGGACGAGGTCGGCCGCGGGACCAGCACGTTCGACGGTCTGGCCCTGGCCTGGGCCACAGCGGCCGAGCTGGCCGGTAAAATCGGCGCTTTTACCTTATTTGCGACGCATTACTTCGAGCTAACCGCGCTGCCCGAACGTTATGCGGGCATGCACAATGTCCATCTCGACGCCGCGGAGCACGAATCGGGCATCGTATTTCTGCATGCGCTGAAAGACGGCCCCGCCAATCAGAGCTACGGACTGCAAGTGGCCACGCTGGCCGGCATCCCGCAGCCGGTCATCGCCGCGGCGCGGCGCAAGCTCGGGCAGCTGGAGGAAACGGCCGGTACCCGCAAACGCTGCGATAGCCTCGCGCAGCTCCCCCTGTTCGATACAAAACCGCCCCCACCGGCGCTCGAGCGGCTGCGCGCGATCGATCCCGACGACCTTACCCCCCGGCAAGCCTTGCAGCTGCTCTACGAACTGAAAAGCCTGACCGAAAAAGGCAGCCCTTGACCGACCGGTCTAATAAAAGCCGTCGGCGCCGGCGCACACTCGCGTAAGTGCGAGGCCGGGCTCAAAAGCTTGCCACGAGCTCGCGCACGGGCGCCTTCGCATCGCTTAGAATCGGCTCGCCGTCACCAACCAAAAGCAGATCAAAATCGATCGTCTCGCAAAGGCGCTTGACGCTCGCCCGCAGCGCCGACGGGTCGTCAAGCTTCGCCTCCGGCAGCAGCCGACACTTGCCCGGCGGATCGGCGATAATCGCATCGCCGACCAGCAGAAGGCGCCGCTCCGGCCAAAACAAAGCCACCTCTCCCGGCGATTTACCAGAGGCATCGAGCACCCGGAACGGTCCGATGGTTTGATCCACCGCCAACTCCCCATCGATCTGTGTTCCCTGCTCCCGGGCGTGGCCGGCATCGGCCGGGTGGATCAGCACCTGCGCGCCGGTGCGCTCGCGCACTCGATTCGCGGCGCGCGAGTGGTTGCGGTTGGTGAGCACAATCTGCGCGACTCCCGCCGCGACGAGACGCTCCAGGTCTTCCTCGTCGGGCTCTACCGGATCGATAACGAGGTTACCTCCGGCATGCGCCACCCAATGACCGTTGAAATTGTAGTTTTGCGGCTGAGCCAACCGCGACCACATGTATATATCGGCGACGATTTCTCGCATGGCTCGCCTCGCTAATGTGTTTTTGAGTCAGTGATCACAGGACGAATGTGGAACGATGTCGACAGGAACAAGTGTTAGGATAGACCCTGCACGCTGTTACCGGCCGCGGATCGTACCGCCCCGGCCGATGCCCGGAATCGCTGGAAGGCTCGAGCGATCCGCTCGACCGAACACGATCGTCTACGTTAGCATAGCGTCCTGGGTCGTTGGCAGCGTGCGGTCTGGCATTCGGTGGCACGCTCACGCACTGTTACAGACGCAACAGCCTCTTGGCGGCTTGCCGCAAAATCCCGAGTAACGAGGCGGGCAGGAGCATAGGATGTTGAAGCAGTTTTGGGTGGGCGCATTGCTCGCCCTCTCCGGGCCGGCCTTCGCAAACGACGGCGTGAGCATCGAGCAGGCCTGGATCCGGCTGCTGCCGGCCGATCTGCCCGCCGGCGGCTATTTCGTCCTGACCAACCGCAGCGATCGCAGCGTCACGCTGACCGGCGTATCGGCGCCAAGCTTCGCGCAGGCGATGCTGCACCAGAGCATCGAGACCGACGGCCAGGGCAGGATGCGTCACGTCGACTCGCTCGAGGTGCCCGCCGGCGGGACGCTGCGCTTTGCGCCCGGTGGTTATCACATCATGCTCATGGCACCCCACGAGCCGTTGCAACCCGGCGGGACCACAGCGGTAACCTTTGAATTCGCCGACGGCTCGAGCCGTCGCGTGGAGTTCCTCATCCAGGGACCGGCCGCGCGAGGCTTCCCGGAGTCGAAGTAAGCCACTGTCACCGAAGCGA
>NZ_JBXWZQ010000078.1:0-6551 GCF_059432795.1 Nitrococcus sp.
GATTCCGGGTTCACCGGCGGCTGGCCGGCAAACTTCGGCGGGATCTCGATCATCGCCTTGTTGATCAGCACCGCCACCGGATTCAGATCGCTTGCATACGCCTCCAGCCCGAGCCGCTGCGCCTCCAGCGGCAGCGCGCCGCCACCGGCGAAGGGGTCGTGAAAACCGGGGAGCTTGTTGCGGTCGAACAGTTCCTTGGCCCGCGGATGATCGGCGTTCTCGGCGCATGCCCGCCGCCAGCTCTGCCAGATCTCGGCGCGCGCCTTCTCCAGTACCGCCTCGTTCGTGGTGTTCTCCCACAGCACCAAGTCCTCGATGATGGCGAACAAGCGGTCGCGCTCAATCTCGGCAATCACCTCCTCCAGCGTCGGCTCCGGCTCGGCAATGTCGTCATCCTCCGCGAGGGCCTGCTTCGCCGCGTGTTCCGTGAGGCGCTTTTTCAGCTCGCGCTCGGCAGCACGCTTCTTCTTCGCGTCCGAGAGCAGCACATCCACGTAGCCGGAGGGATCGTCGACCATCTGCGCGAAGATCACCGCGCGCGCCGCGGCCAGGGGTCGACGCGCCCACCACAAATGCAAGGTACTGGGATGGCCGTGGCGAATCGACTTTTCCCGGGCCGAAGCCTTGTTGATAGCATCGAGCGGCAGAGCAACTTCGATGAGCTTTTTGCGCAATTCTGTCATGTATTCCTCAGAGCCATTCCGGTGGACGCTGGAGCACAAACCCGTCTGCTTTCGTGACGCGTTCGGGAAACTGGCTGTCCTTGAATTTCTTACGGCCGATTCGGAAGGCCGCGGTTGCGGCCTTGCGTAGCTGCACCGAATTTCGGTCGGGCGGAAAGGCGACGATCACGCGCCTGTTCGGATAGCGCTGGCGGACCGCGTGGACCGGCGTGGTCAGATCGCTGTCGCCGGAAATGATGATGGCCGTGTCGAACCGATCATCCTGGGCGTCACCCAAGAGCTCCACCGCGATGTTGACATCGGTCATCTTCTCCTCGTGAGTGTCCCAGGTGGCGCCACAGTTGAAGCACTTCCGCTGCTTGGCGAGGTAATGTCCGTAGTGAATGTGGAGGTCGGGGAGCGTCTCCAGCGCTTCCAGGAACGTGGCCTGCCGTTTCGGCTTGTCCGGATTGCCAGGGCGTGCCGAGATTCGGGCGGTGAAGTAGCGGACCCCGACCAGCACTTGGTCCGCTTGCAGCAGGTTCTCGGAGAGACGCCACAGGTCGAGCCAGTAGTACCTCTTCCAACCCTTTGATTTTAGGCCGAAATAGAGATTGAATCCGTCCACGTAGACCATCACCCGCTGCATCGAGACCGCCCTTTGCTCTTGAGTTTCAGGGAGTTCGAGACTATATTCGGATTCGTAACCCCGCTGGCGATAGCATCGCCGGCCCGACGCCCCGCAAGGGGCGTTTCTTTTTTCACCTCCCTCACGATGGCCGCTCCGCGCGGGCTAATAACTCACCGAAGTCGTAGTTCACGCTGGTCACACCGAAATCCGGCTCCCGCTGAAAGGGCTCCCGGACGTAGTGGACCCGGTGCTCGCCGCCCTCGAGAAACTCCACGATCCCGAGGATATAGTCCTCAGGCTTATTGAGTGAATAGAGGATCTCGTTGCGGGTCACCGTGATTGTTGGCGCACCGCTCACCCTGCCCTTCACCTCGATAAACCGGAGCCGACCGGTGCCCGGCACCCGGCTCTCGATATCGTAACCCAGCTTCTCGAATTCGCGGTCGGTGGGGTCGAAGCCAAGCTGCCGCTCGACCTCCATGATGATCTCGCGTGCGCGCGCCGCTGCGGCTTGCGTATCCACTGTCGAGGCAGCAGGGGCGGTCGCTACGCCTTTGAATTCGTTCAACAGACCCTGTGGCACGACGAGTACGCCACCCAGCACCACGGGCGGCAAAGGCGAGATTTGCGCTTCGAGCTTCAGCTCTTCCAGGCGTTTCTGGAGTCTGGCCTGAAGGTTGTCGGCGCGCTTGCGCGCTTCGCCGGAATTGAGCCGAGCACCGGTCTTGCCAGCCTGCTCCTGGAGCTTGAGCTGCTCGGCGCGATGATCCCAGTAGGTGATTTCCTTGGTGAGGCGATCCTTGACCGCCGCTTCCGTCTTGGCGATCAGCGCCAGTTTCGCGTTTCGAACTTCCTGCAGGTGCTCCGGGACCACATTGGCCACCGCGTAGCCCTGTGCCTTCGATTCCGTGGTGCGATCGAGCCAGGCGCATTCCCGACGATCGAGAATCGATTCTAGGGGCGGATCGCTATCAGTCAGAGGACGGTAGTCCAGGTACGGCGCATATTGGACGTGGCGAGTCACCCCGTCTTCCTCGAGTTCTACATATAGCATCCGCCTGGAGATGACACGTCGATCGCCCGAGCGGGTGACGCTGGCATCCTGGATGGCATGATCGAGATAGAAGAGCACCCGCGGCTTGGTGCCCGTGTCCCGCGCATCGACCAGCAACGCACCGCGCTTCAGGAGGTCCCGGTGGCGTTCTAGTGTCAGGTCGATGACGCCGTCCAGCAACGGATGGCCAGGACAGACGAAGGCAGCGAGCGGCTGGCCTTGCGGCGCCACCAGAGACTTCTCGAAGGCAATACGCTCGTAGCGAGGCAGCACCGGTTCCCCGATACCGATCAGCCGGTCGCGGTTACGGACTGGGGCCGGCACGTGCGTGATCTCGTAGCGCCGTGGCTCGCGCTGCTTGGCCGCGCCGCCGAGGCGCTGGAATGCCTCGCGGAAGAACGACTCGATATAGTGCGGCTGAAGTCGGCGCGCTTCCGCGCGTTCCATGTCTTCCCGGATGCGCTGGACACGGCTCGCATCCATCGCGTCGTGCGCCAGGGCGCGCTCTTCGAGCAGGTCCTGCAGATGTCCTCGATCCAGCGCGTAATCGACGGCCGTGGTCAGGCGTGCTCGAACCTCGGGCTGCTCGCCGTAGCGGATCGCTTCAACCAGCAGATCGCGCAACGGCCGCCCTTCGAAGTGGAGTTTGCCGAGCACATCGAACACCTGGCCGCCCAGCGACTGGCGGGCCTGCTCGAGCTTCTCGAGGAGCTTGCGGTAGACATCGCCCTCCCTGGTTTCTTCCGCTACGAGATTCCACAAATGGCAGACCTCGGTTTGTCCGATGCGGTGGATGCGGCCAAAGCGCTGCTCCAAGCGATTCGGATTCCAGGGCAGGTCGTAGTTGACCATCAAGTGCGCACGCTGAAGGTTGATGCCCTCGCCGGCAGCGTCGGTGGCGAGCAGGACCTGGACCTCGGGATCGTGGCGGAACGCTTCCTGAGCCTTGAGTCGGTCTTCCCGGCCTATGCCGCCGTGGATCACGACGACGGACTCCACTTTTCCGAGTAAGGTCGTGATGCGGTTCTGGAGATAGTTGAGTGTGTCGCGATGCTCGGTGAAGATGACAAGCTTTTGTCGGGGGGATGATTTGGGCTTGGGGATCTCGCCTCCACCGTACGGGACATCCGGTTCGGCGATCTGACCCGCGAGACCGCCCGCGGTGAAGATCTCGCCGAGCAGGCTCGCGAGCTCTCGCCATTTCGTGTCGGCGCCGCTGCGCCGTACGCCAAGCGCCAGGCCTTCCAGGAATTTCAGGGTGTCGATCTCGGCCTTTAGCTCGGCTATGGAGCGCGCAGCAGTTGCCTGGTCGAGGATCTCCTCCTCGGCAGCCTCGACTTCGTTATCCGGTGCTTCATCGAGGTCTTCCACGTCCTCCGGATCCAGCTCGGGGCCGGTGGCCGCAAAGACGATCGCTGCCTGGCCACCCCGCTGCAATACTTCGAGCTCGCGCAACCGGCTTTCCAGTCGCTCACGCCTTCTGCGCAAGGACTGGTAGATGGCTTCGGGCGATGACGCCAGGCGGCGCTGCAGGATCGTCAATGCGAAGCCGACGGTACCGGCGCGCTTGTCGTTTTCGAGCGCCTCCGCGCGATTGAATTCCTCGCGAACGTAGTCGGTGACGGATTTGTAGAGGTGCGCCTCTTCTTCCGAGAGCTTGTACGGCACCGTGTAGGCGATACGCTCGGGAAACAGCGGCGTGCCGTCGAACTTCAGCAGGTTTTCCTTGACCATGCGGCGCATGAGGTCAGAAACATCGGCTACATGGACCCCGTCCCGGAACCTTCCTTCGAAGCGGTCGCCGTCCAGCAACGCCATGAAGAGCTGGAAGTCTTCTTCCTTGCCGTTGTGTGGGGTCGCGGTCATGAGGAGGAAATGCCGCGTGAGGGTCGACAGCAACTGGCCCAGCCGATAGCGCTTCGTGTACTTCACCTCGCCACCGAAAAAGGTGGCCGACATCTTGTGCGCTTCGTCGCAGACGACGAGATCCCATCGGCAGTCGGGAGCCTGCAACTTCAGCTGCACATCCTCGTTGCGAGAAAGCTTGTCGAGACGGGCGATCACCAGGTTCGCTTCGAGGAACCAGTTGCCGGTGCGCGCGGCCTCGAGCTTGTCGTTGGTCAGGATCTCGAACGGCAGCTGGAAGCGGCGATAGAGCTCGTCCTGCCATTGCTCGGCGAGACTGCCGGGACAAACCACCAGGCAGCGCTGCAGGTCGCCGCGTGCGATCAGCTCCTTGATGAGCAGCCCGGCCATGATGGTCTTGCCGGCGCCGGGATCGTCGGCAAGCAGGAAACGCAGAGGCTGGCGCGGCAGCATCGATTCGTAGACGGCGGTGATCTGGTGCGGCAGCGGGTCAACGACGGAGGTATGAACCGCGAGTACCGGGTCAAACAGGTGGGCGAGGCGGATGCGCCGCGCTTCGGAAACCAACCGGAAAAGCGCTCCATCGCCGTCGAAGCTCCAGGGCCGGCCGACCTCCACAATTTCGAGCCGGAGCTCGTCGTGGCGATAGAGCAGCTCGTTGGCGACTTTTCCGGTCGACGTCTTGTACGTTAGCTCCAGCGCCTCTGAGCCGAACCACTGTACGCTGACGACCGTGGCCAGTCCGTCCGAGAGGACGCCGCGCACGGCGGCATTGGTCTGGAGGTCTTCCAGCTTCATGTTATTCTTTATGAGAATCAGTAATTAAAACAATGCGATATGTATCAAAAAAGAAAAAGACGTGATTTTAGAAATGATTCAGCACCTATCCAGCGCCCTTCAACGAATTGAATCTATTCGACGCTTGCCAGTTATTGATTTTTACGCCCCTCCCTTTCCGGCCCTCAGGCAATCGAACTTATCCACAGTTTGACGATGGCCGGTATTATCTTGTCGGAGTACCATGATTGCATGGTACTCCGCACACAATTTGAGTCTTTTGTAGCTGGCGCAAGCGCGGAGTACCATTTGTGCTTTGCGCTAGCCACAAAGAACTCAAGCACTAAACACGCCTACCGTAGCGTGTTTTCTGTTTGCTCTTTTTCTACTGGTGGCTCTGCCTGACCGACAACCACGAGCTTTCTTGCGTCGCTTGCTTGGCTAGAGAAAGTTCCGTCATAGCGAAACTGAGACTACTGGGGCGCGTATCCCCTACTCGAATGGATGACAAGTAGCGAGCAGTCTCGAAGCAAGGGTCAGACCTCCGGCCGAACGGACAACGGGAATGACAAAGAGCAACACAACGAGATACGCCTTGATCATACAAGACGTACCCGACCCTTCATAGCGTGAAGGCGGGGAAAGTCATACCTTCCGACCTCGGGAGCAACAAGAATGACCGGCCTTTAGAAGCTAACTAAAACACAGATATTGAAATCAACGACGCGCGCAGCGGTCTAAAACGGATCAGCGAGCTTTTAGCGAATTATCAACCGGAAGAGTCGGCGCCAGTTTTTGAGAAGTACGTACAGCTCACGTCGAAGCTCATCAACAGGCCGTACATGCGGACTTTCAAGCTGGTCGAATACTGGCAGACCCACAAGATCATCCGCCGCTACAACGAGTGCACAAAGGACAAAACCGGGAACATCCGGGGCGACGTGCTGTGGTGGGACCTGCGGAAGCGTGACCGCGAGAAAGATGTGACCAGCGATCTTTCTACTTATCGCTGAGTATTTGATATTTATGGTGGCCAGGGACAGAATCGAACTGCCGACACGGGGATTTTCAGTTCTTTTTCCGGGGTTAACGCTGTTGAACTTATCGGAACAATAAATGTTTATTATCAGATAGTTAAATAGTTTTTGTGGTGCATTTTTGAACATACAGGTACCCTATTACGCCCGTGATTCGTGTGACCAGTTTGTGACCAGTTTGCACCATGAAGCTGACCGACCTTTCGATACGCAAGCTCAAGCTCCCCACCTCTGGGCGGAAGATCTTCTTTGACGACGCACTAGGCGGTTTCGGGGTTCGCGTGTCCCCGAGGCACAAGACGTTCGTCGTTCTTCACGGTACGGGTATGAACTGCCAGTACAGTACGATTGGTCGTTTCCCAGATTGGTCGTTGTCCGATGCCCGATCAGAGGCTAAAAAGTCGAGCCTGAATAATTTGGTTCAGGCGTCGCATGCCTTGTAGCGTTGGTCCGGGATCGCGGAAATGGCCGCGAGGAAGCGCGTGATTGTCAAGCGACCTCCAGTTTCGCGCACCCGTGAGAAG
>NZ_JBXWZQ010000079.1:0-6113 GCF_059432795.1 Nitrococcus sp.
CCAGCCAACTGCGCCGCTTCTACGACGAGCTGGTGATGTGGCAAACCAAGGTCGGCACCGATGAGGTGCGTTTCCAGCAGTCGCGTCCCGTCATCTTGATGCTCAACGCCAAGGCCGCCTATGCCGAGGGCCGCCAGTTGGTCGATCACAATTTCGTCAGGCTCCTGGAGCGCTGCCTCAAACAGGCCGAGGACGCCAAGACGCTCGGCTACGCCAAGCTCTTCTTCGAGGCCTTCCTGGGCTTCTACAAAGAACAGCGCCCTGGCGAGAACACATGACCTTGGCCAAACGCAACAGCACACGACGAGCAGGCGCACACGAGGCCCCAACATGCAACTGACCCACATCCACAAGATCACCGGCACCCTGGAACTGCTCAGCGGCTTGCACATCGGCGGCGGCAACACCGAGATGCACATCGGCGGTACCGACAACCCGGTGATCAAGAACCCCGTCACCAACCAGCCCTACATCCCCGGCTCCAGTCTCAAGGGCAAGATGCGCAGCCTGCTCGAATGGCACGCGGGTGTGGTCGGCCTCACCAACGGTAAACCGCTCGGCTTTCGCCACCTCGCCGACCTGCAGGACACCCAGCAGGCGCAGGGCAAGGCGTTGCTGAAACTGTTTGGGGGCGCGCCCGAGGGCGACCCCGACGAGGCGCTGCTGCGCGAGATCGGCCCTACCCGCCTGGCATTCTGGGACTGCAACTTCGACCCGGACTGGGTCGCGGAGATGGAGAACCGCAACTTACTGCTCACCGAGCAGAAGACCGAGAATGCCATCGACCGCATTGCCGGCGTGGCCGAGCATCCGCGCAACACCGAACGGGTGCCAGCCGGGGCGCGCTTTGGCTTTCAGCTCACGCTCAAGGTCCACGGTGACGAAGACCTGCTCGAAACGCTGTTGGTTGGCTTCAAGCTGCTCGAACTCACCGGCTTGGGCGGCTCCGGCTCACGCGGCTACGGCAAGCTGCGGTTCCTCGATCTGACCTTGCAGGGGCAAGACCTGCGCGCACGGCTGGATCAACTCAGCCTCGACTAACCGGAGACGCGCATGGAAACGCTCACCCTGCGCCTGCGCCTCCAGGCTGCGTTCGGCTCGCCGCTGCTCGGCGATACCCTATTCGGTCAGCTCTGCTGGGCACTGCGCAATCGCCACGGCGACGCCCACCTGCAACAATTGCTCGCGGGCTACACCGCCGGGCGACCCTTTGCGGTGGTCTCCGATGCGCTGCCGCTCGGCTGGCTACCACGCCCGGCCCTGCCACTGTCGTGCTTCCCCGAGATCGCCGAGGCTGATCGCAAGCAGGTCAAGGCACGCCGCTGGCTACCGCTGGCGGCGCTCGAACAGCCGCTGCCGCAGTGGCTGAATCTGTGCCGCAGCGACGCCGAGGTGCTCGCCGCTGTCACGGAACCGACCCCGACGCACGACACCGCGCGCCTCCACGCCCACAGTGCGCTGCTGACCCTGCATCCGCAGCCGCATAACAGCATCAACCGGCTCACCGGCACCACCGGGCGCGGCGAGTTCACGCCCTACACGCAGATGCAGCGCTGGTATGCCCCGGCTGTCGAACTGTGCATCCGCATCGTCTTCGATGCCAAGCGCCTCGAGGTGGCACAACTCCAGCAGGGGTTTGCCGATATCGGCGCGGTGGGTTTCGGGCGCGATGCCAGCATCGGTCTGGGCAAATTCGAGGTCGAGCCCCTCGACGAGCCCTGGCCCGCGCAGGCCGAAGCCAATGCCTGCCTGACGCTCGCCCCTTGCGCTCCGCAGGGACTGGGCTGCGCGCCCGCGCGCAGCTTCTATGAGGTCTTCACCCGCTTTGGCCGTCACGGCGATCAGGCCGCGCAGTCGGGCCATCCATTCAAGACGCCGGTGTTGATGGCGCGCGCCGGCGCCTTGCTGACGCCCGCACAACAACCGGATGCGCCCTTGTTCGGCCAAGGGCTGGGCGGCGCTGGGCGCCTGTCCAAGGTCATCCCTGAAACCGTCCACCAAGGCTATGCGCCCACGGTTGCGGTTCACCTGCCCAAGGAGATCTCGGCATGAGCACCACTCACCATGACGTGCATCACCTGGTCATCACCGCACTCTCGCCGGTGCATCTGGGCACCGGGCAGGATCTGGAGCCCACGGGCTATGTGATCGACGACACCGATGTGTACCACTTCAGCCCGGACGCCGCCCTGCGCGCACTCCCCACCGCCGCCCGGGATGAACTGACCGCCGTGCTCAGTGGTGCACCGACGGTGCAACTGATTAAGCAGGTGCAGGCCTTCTTCCATCGCCACCGCGAGGCGCTGATCGCCGAAGCCGAGCACGCCATGCCGGTGTTGCCGAGCATCGCCGCCGAATACCGCCAGCGTGTGGGCAAGACCGCCCAGCGCGAGGAAAGCGGCCGCGAGATCATCAATCAACTCGCCATCGCCCGGGTCTTTACCGACCCGGCCACCGCCCGCCCGATCCTTCCCGGCAGCAGCCTGAAAGGAGCGATCCGCACCGCCTTGCTCGATCAGGTCAATGACGGCGCCAGTCCCCAGCACGGCGAGCGCAATCGCGACCTGCAACGACGCCTGTTTGACTATCGCCAGTTCGATCAGGACCCCATGCGCCTGATCCAGCTCGGCGATGCCCGCGATCAAACCCCACCCGAGACCTATGCCACCGAGGTGCGCTACGCGGTCAATCGCAAACGCCACCCTGTGGTGAAAGACGGCCGCGAGATCGCCGCCCAAGGCGAGAACCTGCGCCAGGTGCTCGAATGTGTACCGCATCTGCGCCCCCAAGCATTCCTTGGCCAGCTTGGCATCCAGAACGTGGGTGAGATGAGCGACCGACGGCTGCCGGACCCATCGTTGCGCTGGACCTGCGCCGAGCTGGCCCAAGCCTGCAACCGGTTCTATCAGCCTATCCTCGAGCACGAGTTGCAAACGCTCGGCTACCGATATTATCTCTCGCGCGAGTGGATGCAGACCCTGTATCAGATACTCGCATGCCAGCAGTGCGCTTTGGAGGAGGGTCGCGCGTTTCTACTGCGCATCGGGCGCCACAGCGGGGCCGATTCGCTCACCCTCAATGGCGTGCGACGGATCAAGATCATGGGCGCCCGGGGAGAGCGACCCCAGTTCCTTGAGACCGCTAAGACGGTTTGGCTCGCCGCAAGCGACATTCAACAACGCACCGACATGCTGCCCTTCGGCTGGGTCTTGATCGAAACCGCTGCGTTCGATCAATCGCCACCGCGCTGGCCGCCGCGCGCGTTGCAAGCACTCGCCGCTCAAACCCAGCTCGATGCCGACTGGCATCAACGGGTGAGCCAGCGCCGCGCCCAGCTCCGCGCGGTGGCCGAGGAGCGCCGCGCCCGCGAAGACGCGAAGGCTGAGGCCGCCGCACGCCAACAACGCGAGATCGACGCCCGCGCGGCTCGGCGCGCCCAGTTGAGCGCGGAGGCGGTCAAGCTCGAAGACCTGCGCGAGCGCTTCGCGCAAGACCGCGCCGCTGGGCGCAACGAGAAAGGTGGCGAGCTGGCCAACCAACTCGTGGCGTTGCTCGCTGAGGCCGAGCAGGACTGGTCGGGCTCGGATTGCACCGACTTGGCCGACTTGGCCGAAGCGATCTACGGCTTCATCGGCTGGCCGGCCAAGAAGAAGAAACAGGCGCGCAAGGAGCAGATCGCGCGCGTGCGCGCGCGGGCTTGAGCATGGTTGTCCACGTCGTGCTCGTCTCCGATCAGGTTCTGCAAAACCTGATCCCGTTGCTGATGGAACGCCCACAGCGGGCCTTTCTCGTCGTCAGCACCGAGATGGTTCGGCGCCGGGCCGACCAGCGCCTGGTGCGACAACTTCGCGAGCTTACCCTTGAGATCACCCGCTGTGAGGAGGCGCCTGGTGCCGGCTTTCCCCAGATCCAGGACTTTGCCAACGCCTTGGTCGAGCAGGTCATGGAACAGTGCCCCGGCGCCGAGATCGTCCTCAATGCCACCGGTGGCACCAAACTCATGTCGATCGGTTTCGTCGAGGCCTCCCGCGGTATTGCCAGCCGCATCCTCTACACCGACACCGCGCATCGTTGCATCGAATATCTACCCAGTGAGGCCGCGCGTTGCCCACCGCCCGCACCGACGCCGATGACCCAAGTCTTGGACGTTCCTGCGTATCTGCGCGCCCAGGGTTTTCAATTCCAGCGGGCCATCTCCGACGATGACCGCTGGCACACGCAGGCGCTTGCCCGCAAAGCCGCTTGCAAGTTCCTTGGCAAACGCAGTGCTGATCCAAGCCTGCAGAGCTTCATTGGAACCATGAACTACCTGGCCGATAAGGCCCTCGAACGCGTGCCGGAGCAGCGGCAAGAACGCCTCGCAGCCCCCGTTCAGTCGTTTCCGCGCCCGCCACGCGGCCTCTGGTACGAGGCCATGGCGCAACTGACCGCCGCCGGCCTGCTGAGCTGGGACCCGGGCAGCGAATACTTTCGCTTCGCCGATCTTGCGGCGGCGCAGTTCGTGCGTGGCGGTTGGCTCGAGGAGTACGCCTACCATGTCGTGCGCGACGCCGGTGTGCACGATGTGCGCCTCAGCGTCGAAGGCGCCTGGGATAACGAACAGGCGATGGCCAATGAATTCGACGTGCTCGCCTGTCACATGAACCAACTGCTGCTCATCGAGTGCAAGACGCTGCGCTATCGGCGTGAGAACGACAACGAAATCGCCTACAAGCTCGACAGTCTCGGTGAAGATGTCTGCGGCCTGTTTGGCAAGACCTGGCTGCTCTCGGCACGCGAACCCACCGATGTCCTCATCGCCCGTGCCCGGCGCGCCAACATTCGCCTCGTACCGCCGGCCGAACTTCAAGATTTGCGCACGCTGGTCAGAACCTGGCGCGGCTGAATCCATCTTGACCGTGTCCGAACGCTGACCCGATCTGAAGGGGATTGAAGCCGCAAGCTTGCCGCTGTGGACGCGGAGGCGACAGACCCGGATGATCGCGACGGCGACCGTCCGGTTTGCGCATCCATCACAGCCCAAGGTACGAAGGCATGCCGAATCCCATCCTGATCTGCACCGTCGGTGGCTCTCATCAGCCCATTCTGACCGCCATCCGTGAACTGCAGCCGGCGCATGTCCTGTTCTTCGCGACCGGCAAGGACGAGGCCACCGGACGTGCCGGCTCGATCGAGACGATCACCGGCAAAGGCCAGTCCGTCGAGGTCCGCCGTGGCGGTGAAGTCCTTGAGCGCTTGCCGAATATCCCGACCCAGGCCGGGCTCAGCGAGGCACAGTTCACCGTCGAGCAAGTCCCGGCCGATGATCTCGACGAGGCCGTCGCGCGCATGACGATCGCCATTGCGGCACTGCGCGCACGCTTCCCCGAGGCACGGCTTGTCGCCGACTACACCGGCGGCACCAAAACGATGACTGCGTCTTTGGTGATGTCGGCACTCGAGACCGATGAGATCAACCTGCAGCTCATCACCGGTGACCGTGCCGATCTGATCAAGGTTCACGATGGCAGTCAGGCCGGATTGGCGGTCAGCGCCGAAGGCATTCGTCTGCGTCGTGCCATGCAGCCGTTCGTTGGCGCCTGGCAGCGTTACGCTTATGGCGAAGCCGCCGAGGGGCTTGCCCGGCTTGCACTGCCGCGCGACAGTGCCTTGCGTGCCGAGCTGCAGACCGCCCGCGCGTTAAGCCGCGCGTTTGATGCCTGGGACCGCTTCGATCATGCCGCCGCCGAGGAACAACTCGAGCTTTATCGTCAACGCCTTGGCAAGGACGCGGGAGCGGTGGTTGGGCCGCTGTTTACCGCCCTCAAGCATCTGAATGCTAAGCCTGACAACGCGTTGCGTATGCCGGCCCGGCTCAAAGAGTGTCGCCGTGCTCGTGATACATTTTGGGACTCCAAGTCGCCAAAATGACTGCGCTCGGCGACAGCCATTGGGCCCCGGTTCGCCCCGCTCCGGGCCGCGGCGCCCCCCCCCACACCCCCCGCCGGGGGCGGTGCGGCGGCGCCCCCGCCCCACCGCGCAAGGGCTTTAGGGGGGGGGGGTGGGCCTTTGGTACAGCCGAACCCGCGTCGGGGGGAACCCCCCGCCCCCCCGGCGCCGCCCCCCCCCCCCCC
>NZ_JBXWZQ010000080.1:0-60391 GCF_059432795.1 Nitrococcus sp.
GGAGCACAGAAAACCCAGCCGACGATTCCTCTCGATCCCACCGCGTCCCGCAGCACTAGGGTTCGCGGCACCGCACCCGACGCGAGGCCAATCATTTCCGATCGACTCTCTAAGTTGTACCCGACCCGCTTGAGCTCATAGCGCAAATATTGGGCATTGCTGTGTAGCCGCTGCCGACGCCATTCCTCCCGGCGAATCACCTCCAATGCGGCACGCAGACCGGCGACTTCGTGCGGAAGCAGCGTAGAGCTAAAGATCGCCGGACGCGCGGTACACCGGAAATATTCGGCAAAGCGCTGCGAACAGGTAATCAGGCCGGCGCGCCCAGCAAAAGCCTTGGCGAGGCTCGCGGTGCGGAAATGAACCTGATCGCTCAGGCCGCAGGCCGCTACCAGACCCGCGCCATTCGGCCCATGGGTTCCCAGGGAGTGCGACTCATCCACCACCAGCACACAGCCGTAGCGCCTGCCGAGGCCGACGATCTCCGGTAGTGGCGCCATATCGCCGGTCGTACTATAGATTGAGTCCACCACGATGATGCCGGGACCGTGATGCCGGATCTGCCGCTCCAGATGATCCGCATCGTTATGCCGAAACGGACGAGCCGGAGCACCGGCGCACAAGATCCCCTGATGCAGCGACATGTGGGCAAGCATATCCACGTACACGGGCACGGATGCATCGGCAATCGCCTGGATCAAGCCGACATTGGCGCACCAGCCCGACTGGCACAGTACCGTGGCCTCACTGTCAAGGTAATGGGCGAACTCGGCCTCGAGCTTTGGCTGTGGCTCATCTCCCTGGAGGAAGATCGCGGACATCAGCAGACCGTTGCCGGCGCGCTCGATCGCCTCCGTCTGGGCACGCAGGATAGCCGGATGCCGGGCAATGGATAGATAGTCGTTGCTCTGAAGCAACACCGAGTCGCTACCCGGCCGCCGCCCGCGCATGATATGTCCGCCACGCCAGGACTTCTCGACCCGCTCGCGGTAGTACGCCTCGATGCGATCCTTGAGGAAAGCCGGCTCCCACGCGGGTTCATCCCAGGCCCCTCCTGCGCGAAGCTCTGCATAAGCCGTCTGGATCATAAGCGCCTCCGTAACTGGCCCGCCTCACGGCCGCGAAAGTGCCGTGAACGGAACGGATCCATTTGCTTGCGACGATGGGGGGCGGTGCCAAGGGTATGGATATCTTTATACTTCTGCGTTTTTCGTGGTCGGGCCAACAACAGCGAGCGACGTCAAGAGAATATGCACTCGACTGTTCCGTTTGCCCGATCAATGCGTCCGCATGGCCTCTTCAGCCGCTCTCCCTCGGCTCGACCACGGGGACAGACTGACCTTTCTCCCTCACGGGGTCATAGGCTAGGTAAGTGTGAACTGTTAAAGAGTGACGTAATCCCTATCTTCAGCATGGGAGGTCTTCCGTGATCACCGATTGTGGGCGGTGACACGCGAACCACGGCGGCCGCACCCAGAGGACGAGGGCTGACCATGCGAGGGCTCAAGGGGATGGAAAGATCCGGGCTCGCCTACGCGTTCACAGAACGCTGCCGATCATCAACGAACGCCCCGATCGTCGAGCCGCGGCCAACAGGGACAATAGGCATACGCGCCCTGCGGGTCCTGCAGCCATACGAGCGGCATGATTTCCTGCTCCAGAGGTACCAACGCCTTCAGCCAATCCGCCACGCCCAAGTCCGTCGCTGCGAGCCGATTCTGAGCTCGCGCGACGAACCGCTGCAGCATACGCTCCCCGAAGCTCCTGGTGGCTGGCACCGGGACCAGCACGAATCGGCCTTTCTGCAATCCCGCAAAACCGGCGGCGGCGGCGGCGGCCTGATCCAAACCGCCCAAGCGGTCCACCAGACCCACGCGCTTGGCGTCCCGACCGGCCCAGACACGTCCCTGGGCGATTCGGTCCACGGCATCGACATCCATACCGCGTGCCTGAGCGACGAGGCGAATGAAGCGCTGATAGCCTTTTTCGATAACCAATTGAACAACGCGCGCGCCCTCCGAGCTCAATGCCCGATCCGGGCGCATTGCTCCGGTAAGCGTGTGCGTACCTACGCCATCGGTGTGAATCCCCAGCTTTTGCAGAGAACTCTCGATATTGGGAAGCAAGCCGAAAATCCCGATCGAGCCGGTCAGGGTGCTGGCCTGGGCCCAGATCTGATCGGCGCTCATCGCCGCCCAGTACCCGCCCGAGGCCGCCACCGCTGACATGGACACCACCACGGGCTTGCCGGCATCGCGAGTTGCAGCCACTTCGCGGCGAATCACCTCGCTTGCCGTGGCGCTGCCGCCGGGGCTGTTTATGCGGAGGACCAACGCGGCGATGCTGTCATCGCGACGCGCATTACGGATTTGATAGGCCACGGTGTCGCCGCCCACGACGCCGGGTTTGCTCTCACCATCGGCGATCGGACCCTCCATCACCACCAAACCCACCTTGCCGGACCGATCGTCTGCCTCGAGCCCGCCGGTTGCCGCCAGATAGCCACGATTGTCGATCTCTCGGAAGCCACCGGTTTGCGGGTCCACGCCCACGATGCTCGCCACTTCGTCCCGCAGCTCAGCCGGCGTGACGAGCTTGTCGACCAGCCCGGCCGAGCGCGCCAGTGCCGCGGTATCACCATCGTGCGCCGCCAGCTCCGCAGGCAGGCTGTCGATGTAACGATCGACAGCGCTCGGTGATAAACCACGCGCCTGCGCCACATCGGTCTTGTAGACATCCCACAGCGTCTGCAACCAAGCCAGATTGTCCCGGCGTGCCTGCGGCGACATGTCGTTGCGCATGAACGGCTCTACCGCCGCCTTGTACTCGCCCACACGAAATACGTGAACCTTGACCCCGAGCTCTTCGAGGCCCTCCTTGAAGTAGTGCTGATATACACCGAATCCTTGCAGCGCGACTGCACCCATGGGGTCGAGATAGACCTTGTTCGCCAAGGCGGCCAGGTAGTACTGCGGCTGGGTATAGGACTGGGCATAGGCAATCAGCTTCTTGCCGCTGGAGCGGAAATCGCGGATTGCGCTCGCCAGCTCCTGCAGCTGCGCCATACCGACCTGGTTCAGCTCGTCGAGGCGCAGCACGGCCATGGAGATGCGTGGGTCTTGCGCCGCGCGCCGCAGCGTCACGACCAGGCCACGCAGGAGCGTTTGCTGCGGCTTGTCTTCGACCATGCGCCTCATCAGCACCCCCGGACCGAGCTCGCTGTGCTCCACGACATCGCCCTGCGGTGCCCAGAGCAGCGCGACATGCTCGCCCACGCGAGGCGCCGGCGGACCGTGGAGGGTAAAGAATACAAGCGCCACAAACAGCAGGATGGACAGGACGAGCAGCGCACGCCATACCCCGACGATTAAATACCAGAGCGTGGCAAAGATCCGCTTAATGATAGCGGCCATCAGTCTCTCTCCTATTGCCGGGCACGGTGAACTCGCGGCGGCAAGCCCCGCTAAGCTCAATTCGTCGGCGACGGCGCCGTTTATTGTTCAAATCGATGGCTCGAAGCGTCGGTGGCCGGCATGGCGGGAGCGCCCTGCCGGCACAGACGATCAGCACGCATGCAACCTGCGCCCGTGTCGCGCGCTGACGGCCCAGGCGCCTTGTCGGCGGCGGCCGCCCGCGGCCGACGACACTTGAATTAGCGGCTTCGTCATACCTTGCCGCAGCCCACGGACCGTCACACCGTAGCGTCGCGACAACACCCAGGCAATATGCTCTCGCTTTTTAGGCTTTGGCCAGGCCTCGACATCGCGTTGCCGCCTCGCGGAGCGTCGCCCGCTTCGACCGGGGCCCATAGGGGTGCTCAGGGCATCATCGCAATGGCAGACCAATGACCCTCTTGCCGACGGCGGCGAGCGTTCCGAACGGCTGTCTCGGAAAGCACGGCCAGCGCGCACGCAGCGCTTGAAGCACCGGGCTGAAGCGTAACCACCACGCCGTGACCCGAGTAATCGAACGCCGATGCACGGCTTAGCAGACGCTCAAGCAATGCCGCACGAGCGCTTCCGCCTCGCACCAGGCGCTGTCTTGTCCGCCGGAGCAGCGGGAAGGAAGTATCAATCGCAGTGCGTAACCAAAAGAGTTATGGTAATACTACTGACTCGTATTCGCGCTGTTTCCGCAACCCTATGCCCTTGACGTTCCAACCCACCCTGGCAACCGATGCCCAAAACCACTACCCCCGCCTCGCCGATCGCCCTCACCTTACCGGCCGCTTGCACCGGGGCAACGCAGAGCCTGTTGATCATCGCTCTGCCCACGATGCTCGCTCTGAGCGAATTGCAGGTCGGGCAACTGACGCCGTTGCTCGGACTCGCGGCTGTGGGATATCTCTTTGGCGGCTATGCGTGGCCACGGCGGGCCGCGCGAGGTCAACGGCGTCGGCTTTTAGCCCGTCTCCTGTTTGCCGCGACAATCAGTCAGGCGTTGTTTGTCGCGGCCCTGCTCGCTGGCACCTCCGGCATGATCGGCGCGGCGGCGATGGCCTCCGCACTTTTCGGCACACGCCTTGCCTACGCGCTTACGGCATCCGGCATCTTTCCCACCGTGCAAGCCTGGCTGCTTACCGAGCACCCCGCGCAAGCACGTCATGCCGCACTGACAGCCATGAGCGCCACGGTCAACACCGCCCGCGTACTCATACCCCTTGTAACGGCCGGACTGGCGATGTTTTGGCCCGCGAGCGTACTCGTTCTCCTGGTCGCGCTGCCCCTTGCCGCGCAACTGCTCTTGCCGCATGAACATGAATGCGCGGAGATGGCAGCTGTGGCGCCTGGTGGACGGATGCGGCACTTGCCCGAAACCAGCGTCGTCGTTCCAACGGCCCTAGCCCATATGAGCCTCGGGCTCGCGGAATTCATCATCGGTCCCTATCTCACCGCCGAATGGGGCATCTCACTTGAGCGCGCACCGGCGTATACGGCGTTATTCCTCGCCGCGGCCGCCGCCTGCATGGTGGCAAGCCAGATCGCAAGCCTTCGCCTGCGTCCTGAACCCGCCGCGCTGCTCATCTGGGCCCCGCTCGGCATGGCGCTGGGCGCGGGTTTCGCTGTCTACTGGCCAGCGGCTTTACCTCTTGGACTGGCACTCATCGCGGTTGCATTCGCGCTATTGATACCGGCGTTAGCCGCTGGTGCCACCGCCGGCCGAAGGCCAGATACGCAGGCATCCACCAGCGCCGACCTTTACATTGCCCGTATTCTCGGTCACCTGCTCGGCGTGACGGCCGCGGGCCCGTTGTTCGAGCTGGCACCACGCCTACCGCTCGGCGCGGCCGCAGCGCTCGCGCTCATGGTCGTCCTAAGCGGCACGGCCTTACGGCGAACCTTGGCCCTCGGTGCGTGAGCCAGCGGAATTGACGCGGCACCACGGAGCAGCGCTAAGCGGTGTTGATATTGTAATCACGAATGCATTGTATTATCGTTTTTCCCTTCATGCGCGTAACCGTCCAACAGAGTATGCCGATCGCCAACGCATCGAGAAACAGCCGCGTCGGCCAGCACGACACCGCCGATGCCCTCACGCGCCGCGGCTTCCTCAACGCGCTGTTGCGCGAATACAAACATTGGCACACCTCGCCGGACGGTGCCGCGCTGTCTCTTGTTTTGGGTGACGCTGAGCGAATCACCATACCCGTGGTCTATTGGTCCCGGGTGGGCCGACACGTACTCGGCACACCACGCGATGCCGCGGGGCGGGCCCTGGACGTCACGGCCCTGGCCGCACTCGTCTGCCGCACTCCCGCGTTGGCGGATACGCTGCCGCTGGCCGCAGATCGCTTCTGCGCGGACGTCGGCGCGAGTGTCGCCACGCTGGAAGCTGCCCTCGTCCATCGGCATCAAGCACATGGCAACGACTTCCTCGCGGGCGAGCAACAGCTGCTCGTGGGTCATGCCGTTCATCCCGCGCCGCGGGCTCGCTTCGGCTTCACCAGCGAGGATCATCAACGCTACGCGCCAGAGTTCGGGGGGCGCTTCCCGCTTTATTGGTTTGCCGTCGCCCCAACGGCGATCTGGCAGAGCGCAGCACCTGGCCATGATCCGCAAGCGGCCGCGGCCGCGCTGGTGGCGAGCGATCCACGCCTGACCCGCCTGCGGGCAAACCTGCCCAGCGGCTGGACCCTTCTGCCGGCGCATCCCTGGCAAGCCCGCCGGCTACTTGCGCATCCCCGTGTGCAAGCGCTCATCGCAGCGGGGCAAGCGCGTGCGCTCGCCGAGGCCGGTGCCCCGTGGGCGGCCACGTCCTCGGTGCGAGCGCTTTATCGGCGCAGCGCGCCATGGATGCTGAAATTCTCGCTCTCGGCCCGGCTGACCAACTCCGAGCGCGTGCTCACCTCCAGCGAAGTCGCGCGAGGATTCTCCGTGCACGCGCTGCTCGATGCCGGCTTGCGCGAGCGACTGGCCCAACTGGCGCCCAGCCTGGGCATCATCGGCGAGCCCGCCGCGCTGGCGCTCGACGACGGCCGCGGCACTCCCCTGGCCGAAAGCTTCACCGTGCTGCGCGAGAACCCGTTTCACGGCGAACGCGGCGCGGGCGTCGTCATGCTCGCGACGCTGTGCGAGCCCGAGGTTCACGCAGGCGGCACACCCCGGCTTGTGCAATTCGTGCACGAACTCGCCGCCGCACAGAATATTCCAAACTCGCAAGCCGCCCGTGTCTGGTTCGCAGCATTGGTCGAGGTACTGGTCGCGCCCCTGATTGAAATCGCGGGGCAATATGGGCTGCTGTTCAGCGCTCACCAGCAGAATACGCTGCTGCGCCTGCAGGACGGGCTCCCGGTCGGCGCCTATTACCGCGACTGCCAGGGTACCGCCTACAATGAGCGACACGCCGAGATGCTCGCCGCTATCTGGCCTGCCTTCGCCGCCGAAACCGGCAATCTGCTCGCTCCGGCCACGGCCGCCGGGTTATTCGGCTATTACCTCTTCGTCAATAACGTATTCGCGGTGATCGGCGCACTCGGCGAGGCGGGGTTGATCCCCGAGCCCACCTTACTCGCGGATCTGCGAGCGCGGCTGCACGCCTTGACGGCTACCCCCACGCTCTGCCCGGCGGTGCGCAACCACCTGCTCACCGCGCCATCACTTTGGTCCAAGGGCAATTTCCTCGCCTGCCTGACACGTTTCGACGAGGCCGCGGCGGGCGCTCACCGCCTGGTGCGCTACTTCGATTTCCCCAACCCGCTCAGCAAGGAGACTGCCGCATGAGCACAGGCGCCGCCACGGCGACACCGAAGGCCTCGGCCACCCCTGACCTGGACCCAACCCCCTGGGTGGAGCGCCGCAAGTCGGGGCGGATCACGACGTACCGCTTCGACGAGGCCGAGGCTCAGCTACAGCGTAACGCGGCCGGCTACGAGGTCCATCTTGCCAGCGCGCCGCACCAGCTGAACGCGGCGTTGCTCTCCGCCATATTCTGCGACCACCCGGAGGCGGCGGCAGTCCAATTGCGCGGCGACGAGCCTCACGCACTGCACGCCGCCGGCTTCATCGCCCAACCGGAGACCGTCGCCGCCTGCCCACGCGCCGGCTTTTTCCAGTTGCCCTGGCTCTGGCATGCCATGGGCGTCCACCCGGCGCTGCCCCCTCTGCCGGGCGAGGCAACTCATCCACCCCGGCCGGCACAGCCGCAGGGCACGGTCTATCAGCGCCATGACCCCGTGATCGGCGCGCAGCTCGGCTTTCGCGTGATCGACCCGGACATCGATCTGGCACGATTCCATGCCTGGATGAACCAGGGCCGCGTGGCCTATTACTGGGAGAAGGCCTGGAACGAGTCGGCGCTCCATGACTACCTACTCGAGCTTGCCGCCACGCCTCACACCTTCGGCCTGATCGCCTTGATGGACGGCGAGCCCATTGGCTATTTCGAGCCCTACTGGACGTTGGAGGACCGCCTCGGGCCATACTATGAAGCCGAGTCTTGGGACCGCGGCTGGCACGGCCTCATCGGCAGCCGACGTCATCTCGGGCGTACACGTACCCACGCCTGGGCCCGCGCCTTGTTTCATTACCTCTTCCTGGACGACCCGCGCACGCAGCGGGTGGTCGGCGAGCCGCGCGTTGACAACTCCAAGCTGGTCAAAGCCCTCGAGCCGTTGGGCTGCAGCGTCGATTTTGCCTTCGATTTTCCCCACAAACGGGCTTGGCTGATGCGCTGCGAGCGCCGGCGCTTCTTCGCTGAGGGGGGGCTGTGACGGCCGCCAGCGACCCGCTCGCGGCGTTCACGCCGCATCGCTGGGAACGCGTCAACCGACGTCTCGTCACGCGAATGCTCGCCGAATTCACCTATGAGGGACTGTTGAGCGCAACCGCCTCCGGCGACGGCTGGCGCATCCGCCTGGGCACGTCAGGCTACGTTTTCACGGCGGTACGCGGGCTTTGGGGGCAGTTGCGCATCGACCCGCCAAGCGTGGAGCGTCAACCGAGCGCCGGTCCCATTCGCGTAACGACACTGATGTGCGATCTTGCCACGGCCCTGGATCTTGACGGCGCCACGACCGGCAATTGGCTGCACGAGCTGCAACACACGCTGCTCGCCGATCTGCAGATCGATGCGCGTCGCGCAACGTTACGCCTGGCCGACCTCGATGATATCGAGCAGCAAGCCTTGCTCTCGGGGCATCCCAAGCTGGTGGCGTCGAAGGGACGCATTGGCTGGGGGCTCGAGGAACTCGCGCAGTTCGCGCCGGAATCAGGAAAAGCCGTCCAATTGCACTGGCTCGCGGTGGCGCGCACCCTAGCGAGCGAGGCGCCCGGCCACACAGTCGATCACTGGGGCTTGCCCCCTGGCTGGTTGGATGAGAAGAGCCGGGAAGGGCTCACCCACCAAGCGACCAATGCGGGTGCCGATCCGCAACGCTACCGACTGCTGCCGGTCCACCCGTGGCAGTGGCAGCGCTGGGTGATGCCTTTGTATGCAGACGCGCTCGCCAGCGGCGAGATCATCTCGCTGGGACCCGCCGGGCCGGCGATGCGGCCACTGCTCTCGCTGCGCACCTTCGCGGATGCCCACACCCCTGAGCGCGCGCACGTCAAGTTGCCGCTCACCATCCGCAACACCTCCTGTTACCGCGGCCTTCCCGGTGAGTCGCTCAAAGCGGGAATTCGCTTGTCCGAGTGGCTGGCCACGCTCGCCCGCAATGACCCGGCACTCTATCCGCGGCTGCGGGTACAGTGCGAGGTGGCGGCCGTGCACGTGCCTCACACGGCCTATCAATCGCTCCCCGGCGCCCCGTACCGATTCCATGAGAGCCTGGGCGCCGCCTGGCGCGAAGCTCCCGCCACGCATCTCGCCGCGGGCGAGCGAGCCGTGCTGCTCGCCACCCTGGCCGAATGCGAAGCCGACGGGACGCCGGTGCTCGCGGCCTGGTGCCGGGAGGCCGGCTGCTCGGTTGAAACATGGGTCGGCGCGCTGTTTCGCAACGTCACCGCACCGCTCTATCATCTGTTGTGCGCGTACGGCGTGGGTTTCATTGCCCACGGCCAGAATGTGGCCGTGATCCTCCGCCATGGGTTCCCCGCAGGCGCCCTGATCAAGGACTTTCACGGTGATCTGCGCCTCGCCGAGGACGCCCCCGCCAATGGCTTGGATACGGCAACGATGAGCGCCGTGAAACGTCTCTCAGCCGAATACCTGAAACACGACCTCTATACCGGCCACCTGGTCACGGCGCTGCGTTTCGTCGGCGACGCGCTCGCCACGAGCGGCCTGCTCGGCGAGGAGCGCTTCTACGGAGCGCTCGCGCGCATTCTGCGCGAGCACGAGGCCAGGCATCCTGAACTCGCGCAGGCGTTTCGGCGCTACGACCTGCTCGGCCCACGCATGGCGCGGGTGTGCGTCAACCGGGCGCTACTCGCCGTGGGCTACGACGACCGCGCCGAGCGGCCGCTGCCCGTCCTCGGTCCGCCGCTGGACAATCCGCTGCACACGGTCGCTGCCCACCACCGCGCCATGGAGGCGAACCATGACTGAGACGCCGTACGATCTCGTTGGCATCGGCGCCGGTCCGTTCAATCTGGCGCTCGCCGCCCTGCTCGACGGCGAACCGAAGCTGCGCGCGCGCTTTTTCGAGCGTAAGGCCGCCTTCGAGTGGCACCCGGGAATGCTCCTGCCCGAGGCGAAGCTGCAAACCTCCTGTCTCAAGGATTTGGTCACGGCGGTGGCCCCCACCAACCCGCACTCGTTTCTTGCCTACCTGGTGGCGCACGGGCGGTTTTACCAGCACCTCGCAGCGGACTTCGCCAACATCGATCGGCGTGAGTTCGCCGACTATCTGCGCTGGGTGGCCGAGCGACTGCCGCGCGTGGCTTTCGGGCACACCGTACGCGAGGTAACGCTCAGCGCGGAGGGGTTCCGAGTGCACCTCGATGGCGCTCGCGTGACTGCGCGGCAATTGTGCGTGGCCACCGGCTGCTGCCCCGTTCTGCCCGAGTGGGCCGCGCAGCTGCCGCCCGAGCGCGCCTATCACAATGGCGAGTACCTCTCACGCGAATTCCCGGCCGGCGTATGCCGAGTGGCGGTGGTCGGCGGCGGACAGAGCAGCGCGGAGGTGGTTCTGGATCTCCTTTCCAAGGCACATTCGCAAATCACGGAGATCGTGTGGCTGTCGAACCGCATGAACTTCGTACCGCTGGATGAGACCCCCTTCACCAATGAGTTGTTCACCCCCGCCTGGGTCGAGACATTTCACGGCCTGCCGGAGAACGAGCGCGACCGCCTCAACGCCCTCCATCGCCTGGCCGGCGACGGAATTTCACCGCAGACCCTGCGCGAAATCTATCAAGCCATCTACCGCCGGCGCTATTTCGAGGTGTCGGGCGCCCGCGCGAACCTGCGCCCGAGCCGCGACGTCTTCGCCGCGGAGGACTCGGGCGGCAGCCTGACGCTGTTTGCCCGCAACCGGCTCACCGGCGCGTGCGAGCACGAGAAAGTGGATGCAGTGATCTTTTGCACCGGCTACCGCAGCGCCCTTCCCGCCTGCCTGAGCCCAATCGCCGAGTATATCGCGCGGGACAGGCACGGCCGCCCGCAGGTGGATGCCAATTTCCAAGTCCGCTGGACCGGGCCCGGGGAAGGCCGGCTCTACCTGCAGAATCTGAGCGCCCACAGTCACGGCATCGCCGAACCGCAGCTCAGCCTAATGGCCTGGCGCGCCGGGGTCATCGCCAACGCGGTGCTGGGAGAGCAGCGTTTCCCCACGGCGGCGCCCCCCGAGTTGGTGCAATGGGAAGGAGAGTCGGAACGGGGTCCGCGGACCTCGGGGGCAACCCGCCGCGCGGCGCCCTAGCGAATCCAGGTTTCGGGGAATTGCAGCGAACAAGCTGAGAGGATCGCAAAAAAAAGCAAGGCTCAACGCGAGTTTCTCGCGTTGAGCCAATATAGCGGTTTACCCGACCGTAATATAATCGGACAGGTTGGCGGTGACGTCAGTGGACTCGACACCCGCCAGCAGGATGTTGTTGTCGGCGCCGAGATCAATGATTGCGCCCTCATCGGAGGCGCTCACGCGGGTGGCAAAATCGGCAGCGCTCTCAACGCCCGTACCATTGATATCGGCGGCAATCATGAGCTGATCGGATTCCGCATTGAACCGGTTCACCGTATCGTTGCCGTCGTTGCCGGTGTAGAAGAGTTCGGTCGCGTCGCCTTCCTCGGCATCACCGGAGCCGTAGAGGATGTCGTCACCGCCCTGGCCATAGATATCGTCATCGCCGTCGCCAGCGGAGATCCAATCGTCTCCGTCGCCTCCGGCCACGACGTCGTTGTCGTCACCGCCGAAGATGACGTCGGTCTGGTCGCCGCCGAGGATGGTGTCGTTGCCGGTCGAACCGTACAACGCGTTGGTGCCGCTCACGCCGTAGATCAGATCATCGCCTTCGTTGCCGAAAAGCTGATCGTTACCCTCGCCGCCCCAAAGGAAATCATTGCCTACGCCGCCGTCGACCCAATCGTTGCCGGATCCAGCGTATATGAAATCGTCGCCCCCTTCGCCGAACACCAGGTCGTTGCCTGCTTCGGCATAGGCGACGTCATTGCCCTCGCCCAGATAGGCCACGTCCTGGTCATAGCCCATTCTCACGCCGTCGTCGCCGGCACCGGCGAAAATGATCGATGGGCCCCTCGTCCGGATCACCTCACCCTCATCGGAACCGAAAACCAAACCGCTACCTTCTTGCAGAAAAGCCATTTGCAACTCCTTTCAATCAATGGCGCCGTCGTGACGCTGTCGTTTGACGTTACGTTATGCATCGATACGGGCGAAGATAAACCCCTTGTAACATCGGATAACGTCCCTGCTACGTCTTACCCGTAATAATAATAATAATAGTTATCATACCTGTTTGCCAATCATTTATTTGCTCCCGGTTAGATAGGGTCACCGCGTTACCCGCTTGCTCATGCGCCACCTTTGCAAAGGCCCTGCCGCAAGCCGCCCAAGTCTGGGCGCTTCGTTCGCATCGATTGGGTTGGCTACCCTACCGGAGGCTTCCGCCGACACGCCTCCCATAAGCTCCCGGTTCTCGCCTTTCAGGACTGCGGGTGATCGCTTGAGCGGTGCAGGCCTTGCAAGACCTGCACAGGCGATCCATTATATCAAACCGAAGTGCGGATCAATCTTATTATTCTTACAGTTTCGCGCTGGGCACATCAGCGGTAGGAGCATCGGAGCATGAAAAGGCGAATTAAACTGACGAGGGGGAAACGGAATCGACGCGGCCAGCCGGCGGCTTGTCTCCGCAGCTCCTCCATACTGCCCCTGGTCGTGGCGGCCCTGGCCGCTTCGTCCGAAGCCGTCGCAGAAGGCGCCCCGGCGCCTGAATTCAACTCCCCAAGCGAATACGGACCACAGCAGGCGCAAGCATCGGCACAAAGGACTCAGGCCGAGCAAGCCCAACCGATTCGCTTCGATGTCCCGCCGCAGCCCCTCGGCGCGGCGCTCGCTGCGTTTGCCAATCAAGCCGGCCTGGAGCTGGTGTTCACTCCCGAGCAGGTCGCGGGCAAAGAAGCCGAGGGTCTATCCGGCACCTACTCACCGGCCGCGGGGCTGCAGCGACTGCTCGCCGGCAGCGGGCTTCGCTACCGCTTCGTCAATGCCGAGACGGTCGCGCTGGAGAGTGGCGCCGCGCTCGTAGCGGGCAAGGTGAAGAATCTGGGTCCGGTCGTCGTTTCGGCAACGCGTACGGAGACGCCCATCTCCGAGCTCACCCGCTCGGTGACCGTGGTGACGAAAAAGGACATCGACCAGCAAAAGCGGATCGATCGCAATCTCGGTGATATGCTCTCCCAGACCGTGCCCGGCTTCAGTCAGAGCACGGAAGCGCTCAGCAATTTCGGTCAAACCCTGCGCGGCCGCGACTTTCTCACCCTCATTGACGGCATTCCGCAGACGACGCCGCTGCGCGGCGGCGCCCGCTCGCTCAACTCCATCGATGCGGACGCCATCGAGCGCGTCGAGGTGGTGCGCGGCGGTTCGGCGGTATACGGCTTTGGCGCCGCCGGCGGCCTTGTCAACATCATCACGCGGCGACCCGAAGAGGGAGCGCTCAACGGGCATTCCGAGGCGGGTCTCAAGTTTTCGACCACCCACCCCGATGACTCGCTGGAGTGGCACACCAACCATCGCGTCTCCGGGCGCACCAACGAGGTGGACTATCTCCTGAGCGGCACGTTCGTGCAAAGAAATGGCTTTTTCGACGCGGACGGGGACCGCATCCCGGCCAATCCCGTCGGCGGACAGGGCGGCCTCGCGGACACTGACGAATACAATGTGCTCGGCAAGCTCGGTTACGAGTTCGACGGCGGAAACCAACGCATCGAGGCCTCGTTCAACCGCTTCAGCATCTTGCAGGACAGCAACTGGGCCGGGCTGGGCTTCGGCGATCCGACGACCAATCAGAAAACGCCGGCGGTGCGCGGCAACATCAACGCCAAGAATCCTGGCACCAAGAACACAACCGCCAACGTCGAGTACCACAACAAAGATTTGCTGGGCAGCGATGTCAAAACGCAGCTCTACTATGGCGACCTCACCACCCGATTCCCGAAATTCCCCGGCTTCTCGCAGACCGAGATCAACTCCGAGAAATACGGTGCACGCTTGACGGTGGATACGCCCGTGCAGCTGGCGCCCGTTCCATTCAATGCGATCTGGGGCGTGGACTACCTGCACGATGAGACCGAACAGCCCGGACTCGATGGACCGACGACGACGCCGGAGATGAGACAGAATGCAATCGCCGGCTTCCTCCAGCTCGAGGTGCCGGTGGCGGATTGGGGGCTGGTGCGCGGCGGAGTCCGCCACGAGAGCATCTCGGTCGACGTCGACGATGTCTTGAACCGCCAGGGCGTATTCGTGAACGGCGGCAATCTGGATTTCAACAAAACGCTCTTCAATCTCAGCGGCACCGTTTTCTTGACCGACAACATCGAGCTCTTCGGCGGGTTCTCACAGGGCTTTTCGCTTGGGGATATCGGCCGCGCCATCCGGGACACGACCGCGAGCGAGGCCAGAGAGCTCCAGTCTGCCGTGCAGAAAGTCGATAATTACGAAGTCGGGCTGCGTGGGCATTACGGGCGTTGGGACGGCTCGGTCACCGGCTTTTTCAGCAAGTCCGACACCGGCACCACGTTCAGCCCGGATCTTTTCATCGCGAAACAGCCAGAGCGAGTCTACGGCGTCGAGCTTACCGCCAATGTGCAGCCAATTGATCCGGTGCGCATCGGCGGCACGGCCACTTGGCTTGCCGGCACGACCGATCTCGACAATGACGGCGATTATGAAGAAGACTTGCCGAGCACGCGGGTGCCGCCCGTGAAAATCACGGCGTACACCGAATACACGCCGTTTCCTTGGTGGACGACCCGCTTGCAGGGACTCTACTCGGGCAATCGCAACCCGGACAGCACTCAGTTCGGCAACGGCGACGTGAACGACTATATTGTCTTCGACCTCTACAGCAATTTCGATCTCAGTATTGACCGGCTGCAGTTGGGCAAGGTACAGGTGGGCGTCGGCAACTTGTTCAACGAAGACTATTTCCCGGTGGTGAACCAGGCCGGAGCGTTGCCGTTTGCCTTCTCCCAGGCACCGGGACGCACGGTATCCGTCACGTATTCGTACAATTGGTAAGGGGCTGGCAGGGCTCGTGCGGTTGTCATCGATCAAAGCGTGGCGATTCGTCCACACCTGGAGTAGCTTGGTGTGCACGGTGTTCCTGCTGCTGCTCTGCCTGACCGGTCTGCCGCTCATCTTCCATCAGGAAATCGATCAGGCATTGGGCTACCGCATCGAGCCGCCGGCCGCGGCCGGCGAGCGCGCTCGGGCGAACGTGGATGAGATCGTCGCCGACGCCCGGGCACGTCACCCCACCGGGGCGGTGCAGTTTTTGGTCCGTGACGCGCACGAGCCGGACGTGTGGACCGTGCGGCTCAGCGAGGCGGATACGTCCAAGGTATCCATCTCCTACAGCTACGATGCGCGAACCGGGCGATTTCTTTACGAATACCCGCTTCGCCAGGGCGTCATATACTTTTTGTTCAGCTTGCACCACGACATGTTTCTTGGCCTGCCGGGAACGCTGTTTCTCGGCAGTATGGGCTTGTTGTTCCTTGCCGCCCTGATCTCCGGTGTCGTCCTATACGCCCCGTACATGCAAAAGCTGCGCTTCGGGACCGTCCGGGAGAATCGATCGGCGCGTATCAAATGGCTGGATCTTCACAATCTCTTCGGCATCGTCACGCTGGTCTGGCTGCTCGTCGTGGCGGCTACGGGTGTAATCAACACACTCGCGGCACCGATCATTGGATTCTGGCAGGCAACCCATCTTGCAGAAATGACCTCCTCCTATGACGGCACGCCTAGACCGGATCAGCCGGCCTCGGCACGGCGCGCGCTCGCGGCGGCCCGGCGCGCGGAGCCCGATTCGGAGCTCAGCTTCATGGCCTTTCCGGGCAACACTTTTGCCAGCCCACACCATTTCACCGCCTTCATGCGTGGCACGGGCGCTTGGGAATCGAAACTGGTCAAACCGGTGCTGATCGATGCGCAAACGGGCGCGGTAACCGAAACCCGCGCCCTTCCCTGGTATGTCTCCGCCCTGCTGATCTCCCAGCCGTTACACTTCGGCGACTACGGCGGCCTGCCGCTCAAGCTCTTGTGGGCCGCGCTCGACCTGCTCGCGATATTGGTTCTCGTCAGCGGGCTCTATCTGTGGTTGAAGCGCCGCAACGTCTCGTTCGAGGAATGGCTCGAACAGTTCCGCAGCGGCAAAACCAGCAGTGAGCGCAACACGTCGAACCAGGCGGACGCGGCGCCGTGAACGCGCCTTTGCCAAAGACGCGAATCTGGGCTGCTCCGATCGCCCTCGCCCTGCTGAGTTGTGTCGGTCTGCTTGCGGCGTTGTTGAGCGACGACCTCGGGGACGCGGTGTCCTGGGCCGCACTGGCCGCACCGGTCGCGGTCGCTTTGTGGTATGCAACCGCCGCCCACCGCCTGCCGTGAATCCGACTAGGGAAACCTATCCAGGCGTCCACCGGGTCTTGGACGCCATAGCAGCGCTCAGCACGCAGCGTTCGGTCGACGGTCATCCCTCCCGCATGGCACGCGCAAGCATGTCGGCAATGGGCTTGACAACGTAACTCGCGAACGTTCGCTCACCCGTTTTGATCATCACCTCGGCCGGCATACCGGCGAGCAATTTCATCCCGTCGGTCATGTTGCGCCTGCCTTCCTCGGTGACCTTGATACGTGCCTTGTAATAGCGTGACCCGGTGACTTCGTCCTCGAAGCTGTCGGCGCTTACGTGGGTCACTTGGCCGTCGATGACGTTGGTCAGCCGCTGGTTGAAAGCACTGAAACGAATCTCAGCGTATTGCCCGGGATAAATGTTATCGATGTCGCGATCCGCAATACGTGCCTCGACCACGAAGCCATCCTGCGAGGGCACGATATCCATAATGGGGTCACCGGGACGAATCACCGCACCGAGGGTGTGCACCTTCATACCGACCACGGTACCGGCGACCGGCGCCACCACGGTGGTTCGCTTGAATTGGTCGCCGAGCGCGACGAGACGTTCTTCGGCATCGGCGATGTTGGCCTCGGTCTCGTGAAGCTGCTCGCCAACCGCTTTTTGGAATTCCTGCGCCTCGAGCTGTTTCTGCACCTGATTTTCGCTGATACGCGACTTGAGTCGTGCGATCTCCGCACGGTGTTGTGCGCTCTCGCCCTCGAGCTGCAGCATCTGCCGCTCCAAATCCCGCAGGCGCACGTTGTTGCTCATCCCCTTCTCGAATAGCTTGCGCAATCCCTTGGCTTCGGTCTCGAGGGAGGCCCTGAGCGATTGGTTAACGCGAACCATCGACTGCAGACCGTCGATCTGCTCGCGCATTTGCACGATCTGCTCATCGAGGACGCCGAGCGTCTTATCGAGTGCTTCGCGCCGCGCGCTGAACAGCGCGCGCTGCACGTCCAGGACTTCCTTCGCCTGCGGCAGATCACTCTGGAGCAGCTCGTCGGGGAACTCCATGGCATCGGCGCCCTGTTGCTCGGCGCGCAGACGCACCTTGGTGGCTTGATTGATCAGATACTGCGAGCGCACGATCTGCAACCGTGATAGCTCCTGCGTCTTGTTGAGGATCAACAGCGGGTCACCCGCCGCGACGTGATCGCCATCCTGCACGAGTATCTGCTCTACGATTCCGCCCTCGAGATGCTGCACGACCTTTTTGAACGACTCCACGGAGACCGCGCCGCTGGCCACCACGGCGACGGCAAGGTCCGCGGTCGTCGCCCAGCCGCCGAAACCGCCCAGGGCGACGAGCAAAATGACGACCCCGAGGCCGCGATAGCGCTTGTCCGACAGTGGCAGCGCGCTAAGGGATGACGGAGCCTCGACCGTGGCCTGCGGTTGAGGCGATCCGCCGAGGCGCGGAGTAAGCTCACCGGTCATTCAGTCGTGCTCCCGATGTCGCGCATCGCCACGCTGCGATGCGATTGCCGAGAAGTGCCTGGAGGGAAATTTTTCCGCTGCGCCGAGGGGCCCGACGACATAGGGTCGGGCAAGCTGCGTCAGCACTCGATCGCGCGGTCCGAACATGCTGATTCGACCTTCTTTGAGCAGCAGGAGCTTGTCGACATGACGGAGCACGTTGCGGCGATGGCTGATCACGAACAACGTGACGCGCTGAACCTTGAGCTCCTCGAGCGCCTGGGCAAGGGCCTGCTCACCGCTGTCGTCGAGATTGGAGTTGGGCTCGTCGAGCACGACAAGGACCGGATCGCCGTAAAGGGCCCGCGCGAGGCCCACACGTTGGCGTTGTCCTCCCGAAAGCATGCCATTGGCGGCATCGATATAGGTGTCATAGCCGTCGGGCAACCGCAGAATCATCTCATGAACGCCGGCCCTCCTGGCCGCCGCCACGACTTTCTCAGCCTTCAACTCGCCGAACCGGGCGATGTTCTCGGCGATGGTGCCGTCAAACAGCTCGATATCCTGAGGCAGGTAGCCGACGTGAGGCCCGAGCTCCGAGCGGTTCCAGTGGCCGATATCGGCGCCATCGAGGCGCACAGCGCCAGCCTGCACCGGCCATACGCCCAACAGCACGCGGGCCAACGTCGACTTGCCGGCACCGCTGGGACCGATGATGCCGATATGCTCGCCCTTGGCCACAGTGAAGCTGATCCCGCGAAGCGTGCTCGCGCGCACGCCGGGCGGTGCCGCTGCAAGCGCTGCGACGGCGACTTCCCCTTCAGGAGCGGGCAGCGACATACGCTGCGGTTCGGCGGGAATCTGCAGCAAAAGCTCGTTGAGACGCTGGTAGGCCGTGCGGCAACCGGCAAAGCCTCTCCAGCTTGCGATCATTTGATCGATGGGCGAAAGCGCACGACCCATGAGGATCGAGCCGGCTATCATCATGCCCGGCGTCAGGCCCCCGTCGAGCACCAAATACGCCCCGAGGCCAAGGATCAGCGACTGAAACAACAACCGGAGGCTCTTGGAGAGACTGATGAGCGTGCCCGCGCGATCGCTCGCCTGCGACTGCATGGCGAGGAACTCGTGATGCGCGTCGGCCCAGCGCCCCATTATCGCCGGAAGCATTCCCATGGCGTGCAACACCTCGGCGTTGCGCAAGTTGGAATCGGTCAGCGCCTGGCCTCTGATGTGCTCGCTGTTCGCCTTGGCCAAGAGCCTCGCGGTGCCCTTTTCGTTGGCGATCGCCAGCACCAGGAGGATCAACCCCGCGGCCGTCGCCAAAATTCCCAGCCATGGGTGGAAAAGATACAGCACCGCCAAATAAATCGGCGCCCACGGTGCATCGAAGAAGGCAAAAAGCCCGTTTCCGGTAAGAAACTGGCGCAGATTGGTAAGATCATTGATCGGCTGCGCCGTCTGCTGGCTGCGGCTGAGCACACTGCGCCGGAACATGGCGCTGAAAAGGCGCATGTGAATCCGTGTATCGAGGCGGTTGCCCACGCGAACGAGAATGCGCGAGCGCACCAGTTCCAGCCCGCCCATGACAACGAAGAAAAACACCGTCACCAAGGTCAGCATCAATAACGTGGCCTCACTTCGGGTCGGGATGACCCGGTCGTAGACCTGCAGCATATAAAGCGGCGGAACCAGCAGGAGGAGGTTTATGAACAGGCTGAAAAAACCGACCGCGAGGAAGGAAGCTCTGCAGCCATCGAGTGCCTGCCTCAGGTCTGAGCGTTCTTGTTGTCTACCCATGAATTGACTCGTCAGAGGGGTCGGCGCTGGCGTGTATTGCCAGCTCAATTGGCGCGCATTGCGGTGTTTCGACCCAACGCATGATAGGAGCAAATACAAGTAATCGCAAGTTATTCGTATTGCGTTTCGCGTTTGCTTCAGCCGGCTGCGCCCGCCGCGCGCGCTGACCAGTCGGCGGGTTTCGTGGTCGCGGCAGGGTTGCGCGCCCAATGCCTCGGCGTGAGGCAAAACGACAGACGCTTTACCGATTCACCGGCTCACTCAGGAGGGCGGTCAGGGATTGTCGGCGGGGGATATCCGATTGACCCGTGATGGGAACACGCCTGCGGGTCGCGCAAGCGGGCGCTTACCTGCATGGCGGCCTCATGGCCGGGCGAAGGCGCCAAAAAAGAGGCCGGCGCTTGGCCGGCCATGGGACTGCCCTACATCGAAGAGGAGGTCGATTGCAGCTTGCCGCCTTTTCGCTTCGCATTCCGCGCAGCACATCACGGTCTCGACGGCTGCAGTTCACAGGTTCGTAGTCCGAATCCTGGCCTGCTCACCTCAATAGACTCTTCTCCGATGATTTTGGTTCCAGAAGCGATTCTCTGCTCTCGCCTTGCCGTGCCGGCGAGCTCAGCCGCCTTCGCCGCGCCGGCCGGAATCGTTTGCCGCCGCCCGCGCCAGCAGCCGCTCGACCCGGCGCACCCCTTCGTCCAGGTCGGCTTCGGGAATCACGAGCGATGGCGCCATTCGCAGGGTGTTCGGCCCGGCCACCAGCAACATCACCCCCTCATCCAAGCCCAGATGCAAGAGCTCGCGGGCCCGCCCCCGCCACCGTTCGCTCAGCGCGCAGCCAATCAGCAGGCCGCGGCCGCGGACCGTCTCGATGACTCCATAACGGGCGGCGAGCGCTTGCAGCGCCTCGGTGAGTTGCTTGTGACGCTGCTGGACGCCGGCGAGCACCTCCGGCTCGCTGACGATCGTCAAGACTTCGTCAGCCACGGCGCAGGCGAGCGGATTGCCGCCGTACGTACTGCCGTGACTGCCGACGCCGAAGCTCGCAGCAAGCGCCGCGCTCGTGAGCATGGCAGCAATCGGGATACCGCCTCCGAGCGCCTTTGCCGTGGTCAGTATGTCCGGCGTCACTCCCAGACCCATGTAGGCATAGAGTTGCCCCGTGCGGCCCACGCCGGTCTGCACCTCGTCGAAAATCAAGGCCGCCGAGTATCGGTCGCAGAGCTTGCGAAGCCCGCTGAAAAACGCCGGGTCGCCCGGCACGATGCCACCCTCGCCCTGTATGGGCTCGACGATGACCGCGCAGGTACGCTCGGAGATGATCGCTTCCACGGCCGCGAGGTCGTTGTACGGCGCATGACGGATCCCCTCCGGCAACGGCTCGAACCCCTCGGTATACTTTTTCTGTCCGCCCGCGGTGACGGTGAACAGAGTGCGGCCGTGAAACGCCTGTTCGAAGGCGATGATCTCGTACTTCTCTGCGCCGAAATGCTGGTTTGCATGCCGACGCGCCAGCTTCAGCGCCGCCTCGTTGGCCTCGGCGCCGGAGTTGGCGAAGAACACCCGCTCGGCGAACGTCAGCTCGCAGAGGCGGCGAGCGAGATTCAGCGCCGGTTCGTTGGTCATGACATTGCTCAGGTGCCAAATTCTCGCCGCCTGCTCCTGCAGGGCCGCTACGAGACGGGGATGGGCGTGTCCCAGGCACGTGACCGCGATACCGCCGGCGAAATCAATGTATTCACGCCCTTGCTGATCCCAAACGCGCGAGCCCTGCCCACGCACAGGGATTATCGCGGGCGGGTTATACGTGGGAACCATCACTTTGTCGAACAAATCGCGAGTTATGGGAGCTTTCCACGACGACATCGTTACTCTCCGGCAGCGTGCCCGGTCTCATGGGCTTCAAGCGCTAAGCCTCTGAAAGGGATAGAGCGAGCCCAACCGCAAGATTCCGGTGAGCTCGTCCAAAGCGGTGCGCGATTCCTCCAGCAGCGCCGGATCGGCCAGCTCGGCCGGCGTTAGACGGTCGCGATAATGGCGGTCGATCCAGGCGCTCAGCGTCTCCAACAAGCGTCCATCAAGCAGCACGCCGGCATTCATTGCCGCGAGCTCCGCGGCGCTCAACACGACGCGCAAGCGCAGGCAGGCGGGACCGCCCCCATTGCGCATGCTCTGGTTGACGTCGATCACCACCAGCCGGCGAATCGGCGTTTGCTGCTCGATGAGCTCGCAGAGCCAGTCCCACACCCGAGGCGCGCGCCGGCACTCCTCCGGCACGATCAGTGCCATGCACCCGCTCGGCAACGTAACCAGCTGGCTATTGAACAGATAGGAGGTCACGGCCTCGCTTACGTCGATTCTTGCCTCGGGCACTTCGATGACGCACAATGCCAGCTCGCCGAGTGCCTCCCGCAGCTGCCGATGCAGCAAGTGAGAATCGAGAAAAGCCCTTTCGTGATACAGCAGCACCGGTCCATTGCCTACCGCTATCACGTCATTGTGGAACACACCGAGGTCGATCAGCTCTGGGTTTTGCTGCACAAAAAAAGTGCACTGGGGATTCAAGCCATGGAGCCTCGCCACCGCCTGCGAGGCTTCCAGCGTCTGACGCGCCGGGTAACGCGTGGGCGCGGGGCCGGGGGCGAATGCCGCCTTGCCGTAAACGAAGACTTCCACGCCGGCCGCGCCGTACTCGGAGCACAACCGGGTATGATTGGCCGCCCCCTCGTCGCCGAGCTGCGCGACCGGCGGTAACGGCGCGTGATGAAAGAAATGGGATTCATCGGCAAAAACGGCGCGCAGCACCCGCGCGGTCGCCGGCGGCTCGATCGCGCGGTGCAAGCCGTTGATCAGATTCGCCGGAGTAAAATGCACGCGCCCATCGGCCGTATCGGCGCCCGGCGATACCGTGGCGGCATTGGCTGCCCACATGCTGGATGCCGAGCTGCAGGCCGCCAGCAGCCGCGGCGCCGCGCTGCCGAGCACGGCCGCATCGCTGCCGCTGAAACCGAGCTGGCGCAGAAGCGCGATCGCCGGGCGCTCCTGCGGCGGCAGAACCGCCTGCCGAATCCCAAGCTCGTGCAGGGTCTTCATCTTGTATAAGCCCTGATGGGCCGCGGCCCGGGGGTTGGAAGTCACGCCGGCGCTTCGCTGCGAGGCGAGATTGCCCACCGAGAGCCCGGCATAGTTGTGCGTAGGCCCTACCAGGCCGTCGAAATTCACTTCCACCGCGTTCACAGCGTGATTCCGGGGCTTAGCCGCTCGGGTAATGTCAGCCTGTCGGCCTGCAGCGAGGCGACCGGATAGGCACAGTAATCCGCGGCGTAATAGGCGCTGGGACGATTGTTACCGCTGACTCCCACGCCACCGAACGGCGCCGCGGAGCTCGCCCCGGTGAGCGGGCGATTCCAGTTGACGATACCGGCGCGAATACGCTGCAAAAAACGCTCGAAGTCAGCCTGCCTGCCACCGAGTAATCCCGCGGACAGCCCGAAACGGGTAGCATTGGCCAGGCCGATGGCTTGCTCAAAGGTATCGTAGCGCGCCACCTGTAGGAATGGACCGAAGTGCTCCTCGTCGGGCAACTCGGGTATCGCCTCCACGTCCATGAGCCCCGGGGACAACAGGCCGGTTGCCTCGCGCAACCGGCGCATTGCCAGCAGAGGCCGTCCGCCCTGCTGCTCCAGAGCGGCCTGCGCCGCGATCAGCGCCGTGGCCACGCTCGCCGAAATCACCGGCCCCATGAAAGGCGTCGCGGCATCCTGCCAGCTACCGACCTGCAGCGCCCTCGCGGCCTCGGTCAGGGCCTGCAGCAGATCATCTCCCGCCTTGCCCCGGGGAAGATAGAGCCGTCGGGCACAACTGCAGCGCTGTCCGGCCGTCAGGAAAGCCGACTGAATGATCGCGTAGACCGCCGCTCGGGTGTCGACCCCCGGCATGACGACCAGCGGATTGTTGCCACCCATTTCCAAGGCCAGGATCTTCTGCGGCTGCTCACAAAACTGACGGTGCAACAAGCGCCCGGTCGCCGCGCTGCCGGTGAAGAACAAACCGTCGATTCCCGGTTCGCCGCCCAGCGCTTCGCCCACCTCCCGACCGCCCTGCAGCAGGTTGATCACGCCGTCCGGCAACCCGGCCTGCAGCCATCGGTGCATGATGTGCTCCGCACACAGCGGGGTGAGCTCACTGGGTTTGAGTACCACGGTATTGCCAGCGAGCAGCGCGGGGACGATGTGGCCGTTCGGCAAATGCCCGGG
Source organism: Nitrococcus sp. (assembly GCF_059432795.1). NCBI lineage: Bacteria > Pseudomonadati > Pseudomonadota > Gammaproteobacteria > Chromatiales > Ectothiorhodospiraceae > Nitrococcus > Nitrococcus sp. Next base: position 23,999 of record NZ_JBXWZQ010000080.1, read on the forward strand.
GAAATTGAACGGTCCAAAGACCGCGACCACGCCATGCGCTTTATGGCGCAGGACGGACAGGCCCCCGCCTACCTTGCGCTCCCACACCCCGGTTCGCTCCTTATAAGCGCGTGCCGAGATGTCGATTTTGCCGATCATGGCCGCCACTTCGGTGAGCGCCTCCCAGGTAGGCTTGCCCGTCTCGCGGGATATGGTCTCGGCCAATGCACGCTTGTCCGCCTCAAGACGGTTACCGAAACGGCGCACGATTTGCAGTCGCTCAGCGAAGCCGCGCTCGTTCCAGGCGTCAAAGGCGCCTCGGGCCGCCTGCACTGCCTCCCCGACCTGCTCGGCACCAGCCTGCGCGCCCTCCCAGAGCAACTCATTGGTGGCGGGGTCACGCGAGTCGAACGCCGGCCCGTCACCCGCCACCCAGTCCCCGCCGATCAGCTGATCCTTTTTTTTGCTCTGCATTGAACGGCTCCCTGGGCTGCGCTGCTTTGGCTATCAAACAGGCTCGCATCGGCTGTGGCTATAGAGGCGTAGCGGCGCGAGGCAGTCGAATGCTCATCTCCCGTATAACGAGGCTGAACGCGCACGGCGCGCTCGGGAATTGCTGCCCCGCCGACGCTGCGCGCGGGTGCACCATGCTGCTCACCTGCCATACGGGAGACCTTGCGTTGCAACTCCTCGAGCAACGCCGCGAAACCATGGTCGCGAATAAACGCGGTGTACTCCGAGCGTTTGATTGCCAGCTCACTGACCCCGTCAGCAAGAACGTTGACGATCTGCCACTGGCCATTCTCCAGATGGAGCAAATAGTCGAGACGTATTCGAGAGCCATCTCGTAGCACCAGCCTGGTCTGCACCAAAAACTTGTCGGGGGACAAGCGGCGCTGCCCCGAGTGAATGAAACGCTCACCGCCATACTCATCGAAGCGATCAGCGTACGTGGCGATCGTCAAGCGCCGAAACGCGGCCAAAAAACGCTGGCGTTGCGGGCCATTCAACTCCTGCCACCGGTTGCCAAGGGCGAATCGGGCCATGGACGCCAAGTCATGGCTCGCCTCGATCGGGGGGGCGAGGGCTTCAAAACGCTCATCGAAGCCCGCCTCCGAGCGCCAGACCGCGACGAGCTTTTGCTGCAAGTCCCCCACCACCGCCGCAGGGGTTTGCTCCGTCGCGGCCGAATGGACGCCCGCTCCCGCCAGACTCAGCCAGAGCAACACGGCCCATATAGCCCTTCTAGCTGCACCAGCGCTTGCGAAATTCCGGCGAAGCATGTTTGTGCCCTCCTCATTCATCGCCAAATGAGCAGCGTCACCTTCGGTTCGGCTGTATCCGGAGTCACTGGCCGGCGACGGCAAGATCGGGCGGTCGCGCACCGCAAAGACAGGCGTCCGATCGACGTTCCCGGGGGCAAACTGCGAACTGCTGGGCGGAACAGCGGCCATTATCCTGTTGAAATATGGAAATTACCACGACCCCTTTGATGGGGATGTTCAGGAAATCGGCCTGTGTGAGCTTGCTCCGGCACTCGCAGGCGCGCTCCGGTTGGCGGCTGTGCATTGATTAACGTTATGAACCATAAGTTATTAATTTTACCAACTGTCGCTGCTTCGAGGTAGCAACATGTTGCTCAGCGCTGTAGATAAACCCACTGCCCGTAAACGGAGAAGGGTCCGCATATGGCCACGGCCAACCCCTCGCTGAAGCTCGGCGGTCTCGCTCGGCGCCTTGTTCAGAACCGCTTGATCGGAGAAGACGAGGTGCGGCAGGCGCTAATTGATTGCAAAAAATCGAACACGCCGTTCGTCACCTACCTCGTCGAGCAAGGCCTCCTCGGAGCACGCAGCATCGCTGCCGCCGCGTCAACCGAATTCGGTGTACCGCTGCTCGATTTGACTGCCCTGGAGCTCAATCCCAGCGTGGTTTCCTTGGTCACGGAAAAGCTGATCCGCCGCCACCGCGCCTTGCCGATTATCAAGCGCGGCAAGCGCCTCTACGTGGCCCTATCCGATCCTACCAACCTGCAAGCCCTCGACGAGTTCAAATTCCAGACCGGGCTGAGCACCGACCCGGTCCTCGTTGAAGACGATCAACTCGGGCGGACCATTGATGCGGCTCTGGAGCGTGCGGGCGATGTTCTCTCGAAAATGGACCTGGACGAGGATCTGGAGAACCTCGATATCAGCTCCGGAGACGCCGAGCGCGAGCCGGATGTCGCCGAATCCGATACCGAAGACGCCCCGGTGGTGCGTTTCGTCAACAAGGTGCTGCTCGATGCGATCAACAAAGGGGCCTCCGATATTCACTTCGAACCCTACGAGAAGCAATACCGGGTGCGCTTCCGCCATGACGGCGTGCTTCGCGAGGTCACCGCGCCGCCCATTCAGCTCGCACCGAGACTGGCCGCACGCCTGAAAGTCATGGCCCGGCTCGATATCGCCGAGCGCCGGGTGCCCCAGGACGGGCGGATCAAGATGAATCTCTCCAAGCGCCGGGCCATCGAGTTCCGCGTCAACACCTGCCCGACGCTGTTCGGCGAGAAGATCGTTCTGCGCATCCTGGATCCGACGAGCGCTCAGATGGGGATCGAGCATCTGGGCTATGAGGAGGATCAAAAAGAGCTTTTCCTCAATTACATCCACAAACCCTACGGAATGGTGCTGGTGACGGGGCCCACCGGTTCGGGCAAGACGGTCTCCTTATACACCGCCTTGAACATCCTCAATACCGCCGATCGCAACATTTCAACGGTCGAGGACCCAGTCGAAATCAACGTCCCCGGCATCAACCAGGTCAATTTGAACATGAAGGCCGGGCTCACGTTCGCCGCGGCCCTGCGCGCTTTCCTCCGCCAGGACCCGGACGTCATCATGGTGGGCGAAATCCGCGACCTGGAAACCGCCGAGATAGCGATCAAAGCGGCACAAACCGGCCATCTCGTGCTCTCGACGCTGCATACCAACGACGCCCCGCAAACGCTCTCCCGCATGGCGAACATGGGTGTCGCGCCGTACAACATCGCCTCCTCAGTCAGCCTAATCATCGCCCAGCGCCTGGCCCGACGGCTTTGCAAGCACTGCAAACAGCCGGTCGATATCCCGCGGGAGGCGCTACTCAAGGAGGGTTTTCGCGAGGACATGCTCGAGGGCCTGGCGATCTATGCAGCGAAAGGCTGTGAGCAATGCACCGACGGCTATCGGGGCCGGGTGGGCATCTACCAAGTCATGCCGGTGACGGAAACCATGGGGCGCATCATCATGGAGGGTGGCAACGCCCTGCAACTCGCCGAGCAGGCAAGCCGCGACAAAGTCAGCGATCTGCGCCAATCGGGTCTGTTGAAGGTCAGGCAAGGCATCACGAGCCTGGAAGAGCTCAATCGGGTAACGGTGGAGTGACGCGATGGCGGAAAAGGCAATCAAGCTGACGAGTTTCGCGTGGGAAGGCATCGATCGCAACGGGCGCAAGATCACCGGCAACAGCCAGGCCGAGAACGCCACGAAATTGCGGACCAATTTGCGTCAGCAGGGCATCGCCGCACAGAAGATTCGCCGCAAATCGACGCTTCTGAGCCTGGGGCAGGGGAAACGCAAGAAAAAAATCACACCTGGGGATATCGCGGTCCTTACCCGCCAGCTCTCCACCATGCTCAACTCGGGCGTCCCGCTGGTTCAGGCGTTCGACATCATCGGTCGGGGACACGAAAATCCCAGCATGCAGAAACTGGTGCTGGGCATAAAGGATGACGTCGAGGCCGGTGTCAGCCTCTCCGACGCACTGCGCAGACACCCGACGCATTTCGACGAATTGGTGTGCAACCTGGTTGCCGCCGGCGAGCAGGCGGGTGTACTGGATACTTTGCTCGACAAGATTGCCACCTACAAGGAGAAGACGGAATCGATAAAAAAGAAAATCAAAAAGGCGCTGTTCTATCCAACGGCCGTGCTCGTCGTCGCGTTCATCGTCACGGCGATCCTGTTGATTTTCGTCGTACCGCAATTCGAAGAGCTCTTCCGCGGTTTCGGTGCGGACCTGCCGGCCTTTACGCGTCTGGTCATCGAGCTCTCGGATGCCTTTCAGAAGTACTGGTGGCTGATTCTCGCCGGGATCGGGGCTTCGGCAGCGGCTTTTGCGCAAGCCCACAAACGATCGCAGCGGGTGGCCTACAACGTGGATCGGGTATCCTTGCGCATCCCGATCGTCGGTTCGATACTGCGCAAGGCCGCACTGGCGCGCTTTGCCAGAACGCTCTCGACGATGTTCGCTGCCGGCGTGCCGCTGGTGGACGCGCTCGAATCCGTCTCGGGGGCCACCGGCAATCGGGTTTACGGTCAAGCGGTGCGCGGCATGCGTGAGGAAGTGGCCGCGGGACAGCCGCTGCAATGGGCCGCAAGCCGCACGGAGCTCTTTCCGCACATGATGGTGCAGATGATTGCCATCGGCGAGGAAGCGGGCTCTTTGGATGCCATGCTGGCCAAAGTCGCCGATTTCTATGAAGAGGAAGTCGACAATGCGATCGACAGCCTGAGCAGTCTGCTCGAGCCCCTGATCATGGCCATCCTGGGAATTCTGGTCGGTGGCCTGGTCATTGCGATGTATCTGCCGATCTTCAAGCTCGGCGCGGTCGTCTAGCATCATGCCACGCCTACCGTAGCCGACGAAGCGCCAGCATGAGCCTATTGCCCCTCATCGATCACCTGCGAAGCAACACCACTTCACTCTGGGCCGTGAGCTTCATTCTCGGCCTCCTGGTCGGCAGCTTCCTCAATGTGGTCATCTTGCGTCTGCCTCGCAGGCTCAATCGGGAGTGGCAGGCGCAATGCACCGAGTTTCTGACGAACGGCGAGTCGGGTGTGCTCATCGAGCCGCCCGAGCTCGAGCGCTTCGACCTCCTCACGCCGCCCTCGCAATGTCCCCAGTGTCAGCACCGCATCCGAGCCTGGGAGAATATCCCGCTGCTGAGCTATCTGCTTCTGCGCGGACGGTGTTCGAGCTGCAAAGCACGCATATCGCCACGCTATCCAACAGTCGAGTTACTCACGGGCATCCTCTCGGTCCTGGTGGTGGCGCATTTCGGCTTTTCGGGAGCGGCGCTTGCGGCCCTGATCCTGACCTGGGTGCTCATCGCCCTCGCCGGTATCGATCTGGACCATCAGCTTCTGCCCGACGATCTCACACTGCCGACTTTGTGGTTGGGCCTGCTGCTCGCGCTGGTACCCGTCTTCGTCCCCACCGGCACGGCCATCATTGGCGCCGCAGCGGGTTATCTCGCTTTGTGGAGCGTATATCATGTATTTCGCTTGCTTACCGGGAAACAGGGCATGGGCTACGGTGACTTCAAGCTACTCGGCATGCTCGGTGCCTGGCTCGGCTGGCAAGCACTGCCCCTGATCGTGGTGCTCGCCTCGCTGGTGGGCGCGGTGGTCGGGATCGCGATGATCACAGGCCTTGGCCGGCATCGCGATCAGCCCATACCGTTCGGCCCTTTTCTCGCGGCCGCCGGCTGGGTATATCTGCTCTGGGGCGAAGACCTCATGCGCTCTTACCTCGCGTTTGCCGGCGGATTGGGCTGACCGGCCGATGCAATCCACTAGCCGCCCGCGGTAGCCGCACGGCCGGGGACGTCGCCATCGAGCTGCACGCGTGGTGAAATAATATCGGGAACGATGGAACCGAACATTCGGATGCACGAGCTGGCGGAATGATTATCGGGCTCACGGGAGGCATCGCGAGCGGCAAGAGCGCCGCAACGACGCTTTTCGCTAGCCGCGGCGCGCAGATCATCGATACTGACGAGCTGGCTCGGCAGGTGGTGCGTCGGGGCAGCGAGGGACTGCGGCGGGTAATCGAGCACTTCGGCGATACGTTCCGAACTTCGCGTGGTGGCCTGAACCGGGCCCGGCTACGAGCGCGCGTATTCGCCGACCCAGAGGAGCGCGTGCAGCTCGAGCGCATCCTTCATCCCCTGATCCGCGCCAAGGCCTGTGCACGCCTCGAGCGCCGCCAAGGCCCTTATACGATCCTCGTCGTCCCTTTGTTGCTGGAAAGTGGAATGACCGACCTGGTCGAGCGAATCCTCGTGGTGGACGTGCCGCTGGCGATTCAGCGCCAGCGGCTGCTCGCCCGCACGCCAGCGGCCGGCGAGCACCTCGAGCGGATATTCGCGGCACAGGCGTCCCGTGCCGCCCGGCTGACCCGCGCCGATGACATCATCGACAATTCCGGATCGCTCGCCGAACTGGACGCGGCAGTAGAGCACCTGCACGCGCGTTATCTGCGCTTGTCGCAGCCGCCGACATAAACCCATCCCGGTTGGATATCAGAAAAAATTGCAGGACAATAAGAGTGAGCTTCCAGCGGGCGAAAGCATGAAAGACACGGCCCCGCGAGTGCCGACCATCGCCTACGAGCAGCCGCTCAACGAGCGTATGCGCACGTTGCTGCGCGTGGAGTTCTTATACGAGCAAGTCCAGTTCGGCATCGCCGGTGAGTCACAATGGCATTCCCGAGTCGCGCTGAATACGTTCGTCGAGCTCGCGGGCCTGCTCGGTCGAGGCGACCTTCGCGGAGAGCTTCAAAAAGAGCTGGAACGACTGGAGAAGACGCTGCGCGCGCTGCAGCAAGCCCCCGGCGTCGACCCGAGTCGCTTACAGACCGTCCTCGCGGAGTGTGATCAGCTCTGCAATCGTTTGCGCGCCGCGCCTTACGGCATCGGCAGTGAAATCAAAGACAATGACTTCCTCAACGCGGTATCGCAGCGTAGCGGCATGGCGGGTGGCGCCTGCAGTTTCGATCTGCCCGCCTACCATCGGTGGCTGAACCAGCCGCCCGAGGTTCGCCGTGCGGATCTGGCATATTGGTTTGGCGGCTTCGATGCCACAGCGGAAGCGACGCGGCTCGTCCTCCGGCTGCTACGCGAGAGCGCCGACGCCGTTCCGGAGGTCGCATACGGCGGGACGTTCCAGACGAATCTGGATCGCGCCATACCCTACCAGATGCTCCGGGTCATACTGACCGAAAACGACTCGTGTTTCCCTGAGATCAGCGGCAATCGGCATTTTTGCACGATTCGCTTTCTGGAGCAGGCATCCTTCCAGGATCGCCCCCAGCAAGTAAGCGAGGACGTGGAGTTCCGACTCGAGCGCTGTGTTGTGTGAGCCCGCGAGGAAGGTGCTGATGCCCGAGAAGACGGCGATCATAGAATGTCCTTCATGCAAGCGCCGCGTCGAATGGTCACCGCGCTCCCGCTATCGGCCCTTTTGCTCGCGACGCTGTAAACTCATCGATCTTGGTGCTTGGCTTGACGGCAGCCACCGCATCGCGGGCCCGGAACTCGATGACGAGTCTGTCAGCAGCCACGAGGATGCAGACAACGACGCCCACCGGTAACGCGCATTGCCGTCGTTGCCGTGTGCTTCACTCAGGCGCGGCCTTTAGCGATCCCCTCCCGCCACTTGCCGGCCAAAGTCCCCGAATCCCGGCAACTCCTTGAGCGCGTGCCCGCCAAGCGCGCTGTACATCCATGGGACCGAGCCCACCCAGCGCGTAAACAGGTAAGGGCACGTCTCGGACCCACTCAGCAAAGGTCCGCCAACCTATGGGTTTGCGCCCGACATGGCTCGGCGTCTCGCGCACCGGCGAGAGAACCGCGAAGTCGACGCCCACCGTGCAGGCATGGGCGAGATCCGCAGGATTATGGCAAGAGGCGCCGACCAGGCAACCCGGCGGTAACGGTCGCGCTTCGAGTGAGCGCAACTGCGCCGAGGACAGATGCACGCCGGCGGCATTTACACGCTGGGCGATGTCCAGGTGGCGGCTGATCAGCAACCGTCCGCCAGTTGCGCGGGTCGGCGCCGACAGCGAACGCGCCAGCGCCTCGAGCTCTCCTTCAGCGAGGCCGCCGCTGCGCAACAGCACGAGCTTGTAGCCGTTATCCAAGCTTTGGCGAATCCCGCTGTGCAGACGTTCGAGATCGGTCAGAGGCGGAGTGATGAGGTAGCGGCTCGGCAAGCGCGCGGCCGCCACGATGACCCGGTTTGCCGGCGGAAAGCAAAAATCAGTCAGCTTATCGCGCCTAACCCATTGGCATTTCTGGCCTTCCCGGCCATAGGGCGTGCCCGTGAAGCGCGCGATACGCCAGACATCGAGCAACACCTCCTTATCCGGGTAGCGGTAGGGCACACGGATCAGTGGCCAGGCCTGCTGCGGGCGGATGCCGACTTCCTCGACAAGCTCGCGTTCAAGCGCCGCGCAGGCATCCTCGCCCGGCTCCAATTTGCCGCCGGGGAACTCCCACAGCCCACCCTGGTGGCGGTGCGCTGCCCGCTGACAGATCAATATCCGCGATGCGGCGTCGCATATCACGCCGACCGCCACGTGCACCGGATTGCGCGAGCCCACGTTCCCCCGCCTGCTACCCTGCTATCTGCGAACCCGCGCCTCAGCTGCGGTATTCGGCATTGATCCGAACATAGTCGTAGGAAAGATCGCAGGTCCAAACGGTCGTCGAGACGTCACCGCGGCCCAACACTACGCGAATCCTGACCTCCAGCCCGCTCATGCGAGCAACGCCTTGAGATTCCTGGTAACGCTCGCTGCGGGCGCCGTTTTCGACCACACAGAGATCATCCAGGAAAATCCGGACCTGATCGAGGTTCAGATCGTCAATGCCGGCACGGCCGACGACCGCCAATATACGCCCCCAGTTCGGGTCACCGGCGAACACCGCCGTTTTGACCAAAGGAGATTCCGCTATGGCAAACGCCACCCGCGCCGCCTCAGCTTCGTCCGCCGCCGCGGCCACCTCGACATGGATCAACCGCGTGGCGCCCTCGCCATCGCGGACAAGTTCAAGCGCCAATGCCTGGCAAACCTCGGTCAATGCGGCAGCAAAGCGCCGTGCGCTCTCGTCCGCGGGGTCGATGCGGATACCGGCGCATCCCGTCGCCGCCAGCACGCAGGCGTCATTGGTGGAGGTGTCGCCGTCGACCGTGATTCGGTTGAACGACACATCGACCGCCGCACGCAGCGCCTGCTGGGCCCATGCGGGGTCGAGTACGGCGTCGGTCGCCAGAAACGCAAGCATGGTAGCCATGTCGGGGCGTATCATACCCGCCCCCTTGGCGATACCGGTCACTGTCACCGGTCGGCCGTCCAAATAGATGACCCGGGAGGCCCCCTTCGGGCGCGTGTCCGTGGTCATTATGCCGCGGGCAGCGGCTTCCCAACCCTCATCGGTCAACGCGGCGAACGCAGCCGGTAGGGCGCTCGCAATTCGATCCACCGGCAGAGGCTCGCCGATCACGCCGGTGGAGAAGACCAACACCTCCGGTACCGTGCACTGACCCTGCTCAGCGACCCGACGGGCGCAACTCAGCGCCGCATCGATGCCCTGCGCGCCGTTGCCGGCATTGGCGTAACCCGTGTTCACCAGCCAGTAGCGGGCATGACGATTCGCCGTCAAGTGCTGCTCGGTAAGCACGACCGGGGCGGCGCGAAAACGATTGCGGGTCAGCACGGCACTGCAGTGAGCGCCTTCGCAGAGCTCAAATAGCACCAGGTCCGGGCGACCCGCCTTGCGGATGCCGGCGGCCACCGTACCCAGACGCACGCCCGGCACCGCTCTCAGGCGTTCCAAGGAGCGCTCACCGACTGCCATGGCCAAAGCAGCGCCTCACTGGAGCTGTCCATGACAATGCTTGTATTTCTTCCCCGAATCGCAGGGGCAGGCCTGATTGCGCCCGACCTTGCGCTGCTCACGCACAAAGGGTTTGGCCGCCGCCTCCTCCTCCACGGCCGCCGCGGCCCCGCCCCCCTCATCGGCGGCGAGGCTATTGGCTTGCTCATGCTGAAACTGCATCGCCCCTTGAGGCTCAGGCGGCTGTTCCAGCACCCGTGTGTCCTCCTCGGTACGCACTTGCACATGGCACAGGATCTTGACCGTCTCACGCTTGATGCCCTCCAGCATCTCCTGGAACATCGCAAATCCCTCGCGCTTGAACTCCTGCTTGGGATCCCGCTGTGCCATGCCGCGCAGCCCGATGCCTTGACGCAGGTAGTCCATTGCCGCGAGGTGGTCTTTCCAGTGAGAGTCCAACACCTGGAGCAGAAAACTCTTCTCGACCTGACGCATGACCTCCGGCCCGATCTGTTCCTCCTTGATCTCGTATTGCTCCTCGATCGCCTGCTGAATCCGCTCGCGCAGCGCCTCCTCGTGCAACGCCTCCTCCTGCTCGAGCCACTCTTGCACCGGCAGGCGGATGCCGAACTCCGCCTGCAGCGCCTGCTCCAGGCCGGGGATATCCCACTGCTCATCGACGCTGTTCGGCGGAACATGCTCGTCGATGACGCTGCCGATCACATCTGCGCGCATCGCCGCGATGGTATCCGAGATGTCTTCGGCCTCGAGCAGCTCGTCGCGCTGCTGGTAGACCACCTTGCGCTGATCGTTGGCGACGTCGTCGAACTCCAGCAGGTGCTTGCGTATATCGAAGTTATGCCCCTCGACCTTGCGCTGAGCGTTCTCGATGACCCGGGAGACCATGCCGCTCTCGATCGCCTCTCCTTCCTGCATGCCCAAACGCTGCATCAACGAGGAGACACGCTCCGAGGCGAAGATGCGCAGCAAGCTGTCCTCGAGCGAGAGGTAAAAACGCGTGGAGCCGGGATCCCCCTGACGACCGCAACGCCCCCGTAACTGGTTGTCAATGCGGCGCGACTCGTGACGCTCGGTACCGACGACATGCAAGCCGCCGGCCTCGATCACCTGATCATGGCGTTCCTGCCATTCGTGGCGCAGTGCCCTTATTTTCCCTTCGTCGGCTTCCTCGAGGGCGGCGACCTCGACCTCGACGTTGCCGCCCGGAACGATGTCGGTTCCGCGTCCGGCCATATTGGTCGCAATTGTCACGGCACCCGGGCGTCCGGCCTGAGCAACGATCCCCGCCTCGCGTTCATGCTGCTTGGCATTGAGGACCTCGTGCGCAATGCCCTGCTCCTGCAGCCGGGCGGAAATATACTCGGAGTTCTCGATGGACGTCGTACCGACGAGCACCGGTTGGCGGCGTCGATTGCAATCTTTAATGTCCTCGACGATCGCCGCGTACTTCTCCTTTTGCGTAAGGAACACGAGATCATGCAAGTCTTCCCGGATCATTGGTTTGTTGGTCGGAATCACGACCACTTCGAGACCGTAGATATGCTGGAATTCGTAGGCCTCGGTATCCGCCGTCCCGGTCATGCCGGAGAGCTTGTCGTACATGCGGAAATAGTTCTGAAACGTAATCGAGGCGAGCGTCTGGTTCTCGGCTTGAATCGGCACGCCCTCCTTGGCCTCGACCGCCTGATGCAGCCCTTCTGACCACCGCCGCCCCGGCATGGCTCGGCCCGTGAACTCATCGACGATGACGATCTGCGCATCACGCACCAAATAATGGACGTCGCGCTGGAATAGTGAATGCGCGCGCAACGCGGCGTTCAAGTGATGCAGCATCGAGATATTGCGGGCATCGTAGAGCCCCTCTTCGGGCTGGAGAAGGCCCGTTTTCCTGAGCAGTTCCTCGGCTCGTATCTGGCCGTCCTCAGTGAGGAAGGCCTGGCGCGCCTTTTCGTCGACGTAGTAATCGCCGGGACCGCCCTCTTCCTTTTGCCGTTTGAGCTTGGGCACGAGCGCATTCATCCGCTGGTAGAGCTCGCTGCTCTGCTCGGCCTGCCCCGAGATGATCAGTGGTGTGCGTGCTTCATCGATGAGGATGGAGTCGACCTCGTCGACGATTGCATAGTGACGGGGGCGCTGCATACGCTCCTCGATACGCAGCGCCATATTGTCACGCAGGTAATCGAAGCCGAATTCGTTGTTGGTCCCGTAAGTGATGTCGGAGCGGTAGGCCTCACGTTTGGCCTCCACGTCCATGCCCGGCACCACCACGCCGACGGACAAACCGAGAAAACGATAGATCTTGCCCATCCATTCGGCGTCGCGGCGGGCGAGATAATCGTTGACGGTGACGATGTGCACGCCGGCGCCGGTCAACGCATTCAGGTAAGCGGCCAATGTGGCCACGAGGGTTTTACCCTCGCCCGTTTTCATCTCCGCGATCTTGCCCTCATGCAGAACCACCCCGCCGATCAGCTGCACGTCGAAGTGGCGCATTCCGAGCGTGCGTTGCGCCGTCTCGCGAACAACCGCAAACGCTTCCGGGAGCAGGTCGTCGAGACTCTCGCCGTTACGGTAGCGATCACGGAACTCATCCGTTTTTCCGCGCAACTCGTCATCGCGCAGCCCCTGGACCGTCTCCTCTAGCGCGTTGATCTGCACGACCGCCTTGCGCATTCTGCGAATGACTCGATCGTTGCGGCTACCGAATACCTTCTTCGCGATGGCGTTCAGCATAGGGTACTCACCCGAGTGGATTTGGCTCGCATGGAAACGCGGCGCTCGAACCTCCGTTAGAAGGTCCGCCCGCGCCCCGGATGGGAAGAAGCTGTACTATAGCCTATTCGCCGATTAATTATTAATCGTAACATTGGCTGAACGGTTGCCGAGTTATCGTTCCATGAGTGCGTCTGACGAGCACCCAAGACGCGGACGCCGTCCGCAGAGCCTGCATTGGTGGCTTCGGGAGGACCGTGGGCTATTATCGCGCATTGCTCAGCAAGCCCGCACCAGCGCCCAGCTGCAGCGGCAGCTGCAGGCCGTGCTGCCGCGGCAATTGGCCGGGCATTGGCGGGTGGCGAAGCTCGACGACCAGGCGTTGTGCCTGGTCACCGAAGATCCTCTCTGGGCTACCCAACTGCGCTATCGGCGCACCGTATTACTGCGCTGCGCCGAAAGCCTGCTGGGAAAGCAACCGCGCAAATTCCAAATACGGATCGAACCGCGCGTTGGCACGGCCCAACCGCGCCCACCTTCACGGCTGTCCGCCACGGCGGCCGAGACGTTGCGGCATAGCGCCCAGTGCATGGAAGAGGGCCCCTTGCGCACGGCCCTGCTTCGACTGGCATCCCGCCACCGCAAAACGTGAGGGTCTCAGACCGCCACCGGCTGTTCGAAGGCAATCGGCACCTCGGCGACGTGGTCGAAGCTGATCCGCTCCCAAGCGTCGGGTTCGCACAGCAGCCGGCGCAGTAATTTGTTGTTCAGGGCGTGTCCGGACTTGTAGCCCTGGAAGGCACCGATCAGGCTGTGGCCCAATAAATACAGATCGCCGATGGCGTCCAGAATTTTGTGCTTGACGAATTCGTCACCGTAACGCAACCCGTCCTCATTGAGTATGCGGTGGTGATCGACCACGATCGCATTGTCGAGACTGCCCCCCAGCGCCAGCTTACTTTTCTGCAACTGCTTGATGTCACGCATGAAACCGAATGTGCGCGCGCGGCTTACCTCCTTGACGAATGAGGTGGTAGAGAACTCGAGCTCCCCGTGTTGCGGCCGGGATCTGAACATCGGATGGTCGAACTCCAGGGTAAACGAGACCTTGAGGCCATCGAATGGCGCCAACGCCACCCACTTGTCGCCATCGCTGACGCGCAACCGACGTTTAATGCGGATGAATGACTTGCCTTCCGCCTGCTCCCGGATCCCCGCCGAGCGGATCAAAAACACAAACGGCCCGGCGCTGCCGTCCATGATGGGGACCTCGGGGGCACTCACATCAATATAGGCATTGTCTATCCCCAATCCGGCCATGGCGGAGAGCAGATGCTCGACCGTGGACACTCGCACACCATCTCGGACCAAGCAGGTCGAAAGCGACGTATCACCGACATTATCCGGATGGGCACGGATCGCCACCGGTATCGCCAAATCGATCCGGCGAAATACGATCCCGGAATTGGGCGGTGCCGGCCGCATGGTCAGACACACCATCTGTCCCGTGTGCAGGCCGACACCGGTTGCCCGGATACTGTTCTTGAGCGTGCGTTGCGGTATCATCTTGCTTCCTTCTCTTTCCCGTATCCGTGGCGTTGATCGACTCGATAAACGCGCCGGCAGGGGAGCCGAGATCTCCCTGACGAATAATTACGTGTATGAACCGGCGCGGCGCGACAACCATTCCGTCAAACGCCCACATACCTTGCCTCCGCCCGCCTTCCACAGCCGGCAACACTCGGCAGCCTCCCTGCGCCCGGCTAGTGCACGCGGCCTCGCTCTCCGGGGCCCGCATTTCCAAGCGCCTCGAGCTCAGCCTCAGTCGGCCTGACGGCGCAAGAAAGCCGGAATATCGAGATAGTCCAGATCGCCGTCGTTCTGTACGGGGTAACGATCATTGGCGGCTTGCTTGCGGATGACCGTCGGCCGCTCGAGCTTGCTGTAATCGATATCGCCGCTTGCCGTACGCGCAACCGAACGTACCCGCGGCTCGGAAGCTTCCATCGGATTGCCGAGCCCGGTGGCCACCACTGTGACTCTCAGTTCGTCCTCGAGCTCCGGGTCGATCACGGTGCCCACAACCACGGTGGCATCGTCAGAGGCAAGTTCCTTGACGGCATTGCCGACCTCATCGAACTCGCCGATCGAGAGTTCCAGCCCGGCAGTTACATTGACCAGGATGCCACGCGCACCGGCGATATTCGCATCCTCAAGCAGCGGACAGGCGATGGCCCGCTCTGCGGCTTCGCGCGAGCGCCCCTGTCCGGATGCCGCACCCGAGCCCATGACGGCCATTCCCATCTCCGACATGACCGTGCGCACATCGGCGAAATCGACATTGATCACGCCCGGACGCGTAATGAGCTCGGCAATGCCCTTGACCGCGCCGAGCAACACGTCGTTGGCCGCCTTGAAAGCGTTGAGCAGCGTCAGTTCCTTGCCGAGTACCGTAAGCAGCTTTTCATTGGGAATGGTAATCAGCGAGTCGACGTAGCGGCTCAGCTCCTTGATGCCCTCATTGGCCACCTGCATCCGCTTGCCCGCTTCGAAGCTGAACGGCTTGGTGACCACCGCCACCGTCAGTATACCCAATCCTTTGGCGATCTCCGCGACCACGGGCGCCGCACCGGTACCCGTTCCGCCCCCCATTCCGGCGGTGATGAACACCATATCGGCGCCTTCCAGAACCTCGGCGATGCGATCCCGATCCTCGACCGCAGCTTCCCGACCGATACTCGGATTCGCTCCCGCACCGAGCCCCTTGGTGATGCTCGAGCCCAGCTGCAGCGCTGTCTTCGCGGACGTGTTCTGCAGCGCTTGGGCATCGGTATTAGCATAGATGAAATCGACACCTTCGATATCGGCCGCCGCCATATGCTGCACGGCGTTACCGCCGCCGCCGCCGACGCCAATGACCTTGATGACTGCACTCTGGCTATAGGAGTCCATCAACTCAAACATGATCGCGCCTCCTGTTTGCTATTCAATCGTCTGTCTGTCTATCGCGAACTGCGTGGGCAATTAGCAGTTGCCCTGAAACCAACCTTTCATGCGTTTCCATAGGGCGGCGACTCCCCCGTCCGCCGCGTTCAGATCGGCACTGTGATCGCCACGGTTGTTGCTGCCGAACAGCAGCAAGCCGAGGCCCGTTGCGTAAATCGGGTTGCACACGACATCGGTAAGACCGGTTGCGTGCTTGGGCATGCCCAAACGCACCGGCATGTGAAAAACCTCCTCGGCGAGATCGATGACCCCCTCCATCTTCGCGCTGCCGCCGGTCAGCACGACCCCGGCGGCAATCAAATCCTCGAACCCGCTGCGCCGCAGCTCCGCCTGCACAAGACTCATCAGCTCCTCGTAGCGGGGCTCGACAACCTCCGCGAGCGTCTGCCGGGACAATCGCCGGGGCGGGCGATCGGCAACCGAGGGCACCTCGATCGTCTCCTCCGCGCTCGCCAGCTGCGAGAGGGCGCAGGCGTAGCGGACCTTGATCTCCTCGGCATACTGGGTCGGCGTGCGCAACGCCACCGCGATGTCGTTGGTGACCTGATCGCCGGCGATCGGGATCACCGCGGTGTGGCGAATGGCGCCGTCGGTGAATACCGCCACATCGGTAGTGCCCCCGCCGATGTCGACGAGGCACACCCCGAGTTCCTTCTCATCGTCGGTGAGCACGGATTGGCTGGAGGCAAGCTGCTGGAGAATGATGTCGTCGGCTTCCAGCCCGCAGCGGCGCACGCACTTGATGATGTTCTGTGCGGCGCTCACGGCTCCGGTCACCATGTGAACCTTCGCCTCCAAACGTACCCCGGACATTCCGATCGGCTCGCGGATGCCCTCCTGACTATCGATGAGAAACTCTTGCGGCAGGATGTGGATGATTTTCTGGTCCGCGGGTATGGCGACCGCGCGCGCGGCATCGATCACGCGGCTGACATCTCCTGCGGAGACCTCCTTATCCCGGATCGCGACGATGCCGTGCGAATTCAGCGAGCGCACGTGGCTGCCGGCAATGCCCGCGTAAACCGAATGGATCTGACAGCCGGCCATGAGCTCGGCTTCCTCCACCGCGCGCTGGATGGACTGCACCGTCGATTCAATATTGACCACCACTCCCTTTTTCAGTCCGCGCGAGGGGTGCGAGCCGATACCCACCACCTCCACCTCGCCCGAGGGCTTGATTTCACCCACGATCGCGGCCACTTTCGAAGTCCCGATATCCAGTCCAACGAGCAAGCTGCGTTCCTGTTTCTTCGTCATGCGCTCAATCCTTCCGGACCTCCAGGCCCCTGACTTCCTCGGCGCGGGCTCGCCCGCCCCGCGGCTTCACGACCGAGCGGGCGACACGTCGTCGGGGCCATCTCTTGCGCCCGGGCCCGATGCATCCAGCTCATCATTCGCGTCCTCGTCGATCATCCGCTGCGGGCACATCGCCCCAACGTATGGACAAACCGTTCGGATACCGCAGGTCAGCGACGCGCAGCGCGCGATCGTGCTGAGCGCTGATCCGCGGCCACACCGCGGCGAAACGCCGCACTCGCGGCTCGACCTGATCGCGGCCGATCCGGATCACCGCCTCGTTTTCCAGTTCCGCGGTCCACGAGCGGCGCGCATCCAGTGTCAGGCCCGCCAAGTTCAAACCGATCGCGTGCAACCGATCGCGAAGGTGCTGAAAACGTCGCAGGACCCGCTCCTCGCTGCCTTCCGGACCGGACAGACGCGGCAATCCTGCGGGGAGCGCACTCGGCCGGAAGATTTCGCCGCGCTCATTGAGCAATGCCGCCTCGCCCCAGCGAGCCACCGGCACCTGTTCGACCAGGCTCACGCGCAGCGCATCCGGCCAGACCCGATGCACCGTCGCGTGATCGACCCAAGGCAGAGCCTCCACCGCCAAGCGAACGGCGGTGACGTCCACGCCCAGCAAGCCGCCGCGCAGTAACGGCCCGATCGCCGCGCGCAAGTGCGCCTCCGAGACATGGACAAGATCGCCCTGCAACGCCACTGAATTAAGCGGCAGCCAACGCTCCACCGGCAACCTCTGCCAAGCCAACGCGGCGCTGCCCAGAGCGATTAGCGTCAGTACCGCCAAGGCACCGCTGCGCGCCGCCGCGAATCGTACCGGCGCCACCTGTCCTCCTCGCCTCGCCTCAGCGTCCCAGCGCTCGATGCCAGGCTCCATGCTCACCGCGCTCATTGGAAACCCCGCCGAATGAAACTCGTGCGCAGGATCCGCCACACAAGCTCTTCCATTTCGATACCGGCGGCGCGGGCGGCCATCGGCACCAAAGAGTGGTCCGTCATACCCGGGACCGTATTGACTTCCAATAGCCAGAAGGCGCCCTCGGTGTCGCGCATTAGATCGACCCGCCCCCACCCGCTGCCGCTCACCGCGTCGAAGGCCGCCGCAGCAAGCTCAGCGAGCGCCGCTTCCGCTTGGCCCGAGAGGCCACACGGGCAATGCAAACGCGTCTCGGAGGCCCGGTATTTGGCGTCGAAATCGTAGAACGCGCTGGCCGACTCGATCCGGATCGCGGGCAGTGCCTGGGCACCGAGCAAGCTGACCGTATATTCCAGACCGTCTATCCATCGCTCGGCGAAGACCGCGTCGTCATAGCGAGACGCGATGCGCCAGGCGTTCAACAGCGCGGCGCTGCCGTCCACCCGTGTCATACCCAGACTGGAGCCCTCGCGACTCGGCTTAACCATGACGGGGAAGCCGAGCTCGGCTTCCACCCGGCCGAGTGCCGCCTCCGAGTCCAATCGCACGAATGGCGGTGTCGGCAGCCCCAGACCGTGCCAAATCAGTTTGGAACGCAGCTTATCCATGCCCAGCGCCGAGCCCAGCACGCCCGTGCCGGTATACGGCAGCCCCATGACCTCCAGAGCGCCCTGGCTCACACCATCCTCGCCACCGCGGCCATGCAAGGCGATGAAAACCCGGTCAAATTCGGCGAGCGCCGCAAATGCCTGCTGCGCCGGATCGAAGCAATGGGCGTCCACACCGCGCCGGCGCAACGCTGCCAATATGGCCGCGCCACTTTTCAGGGATATCTCGCGTTCGCCAGACCAGCCACCGGCCAATACAGCCACCCGGCCCGCGTCCGCGATTGCCTCGCTGCTGGAGTCAACCATCGCCGGATGCCTCCCCCACGATACAAACCTCCGGCTGCAACGCCACGCCATGGAATTCGTGTACCCGGCGGCGCACGTAGGTGATCAGACGCTCGATATCCGTGGCGGTGGCACCGCCGAGGTTGAGTATGAAGTTGGCATGCTTCATCGAGACACAGGCCCCGCCGATACGCTGTCCTTTCAGGCCCGCCTGATCGATCAACCGGGCGGCGAAATCGCCCGGGGGATTGCGAAACACCGATCCGCAGCTGGGCCTGCCCAGCGGTTGCGACGCCCCGCGCTGTGCCAGCAGAGCTCGGACACGCGCGCTCAGGGCCTGCGCATCATCACCGGGGGCGAACTGCAACGTGGCACTCAGAAAGGCTTCCGGGCCCGGGCCGGTCACTGTGCGGTAGCCGACGCGGTATTCAGCAGGGGTGCGGTGGTGATGCACGCCGTCGCGGTCGAGCGTCTCCACTGCCACCACATGCGACCAGGTCTCGGCACCCCACGCCCCCGCGTTCATGGCGAGCGCCCCACCCATCGTGCCCGGGATACCCGCCAGAAATTCCGCACCGGCCAAGCCCCAGCGCGCGCATGCCCGCGCCACTTTCGCGCATGCCACACCGGCCCCAATGCGCACCCGGCGCTCCTGCAAGCGCTCCAGCTCAGTCAAAGCGCCGCGCATCTGGATTACCGTTCCCCGCACCCCGCCGTCACGCACCAGGAGATTACTGCCCAACCCGAGCCAAACGACCGTCTCCTGCGCCGATAGCTCGCGCACGAACGCCGCCAAGTCCTCCGCGTCAGCTGGCTCGAAAAACCGCTGCGCCTGTCCGCCGACCCGCCAGGACGTGTGTCGTCCCATCGGCTCGTTCTCGTGCAGGCTGCCGCGGATTCCACAGCGACGCGTCATCGCTCGCCCTCCACGGCGCCGTAACGCGCCCGCAGGAGAGCCGGGACAGTGCCGATACTCCCGGCCCCGAGAATGATCAGTAGATCCCCGTCGCTTACCACATCCGGGAGGAGCTCGATCAACTCCTCCACGCTCAGCGCGAACACCGGATTCACCTGCCCACGCGCGCGGATCGCCCGACACAAGCTGCGTGCGTCGGCGCCGGCGAGAGGCGCCTCGCCCGCCGCATAGACTTCCGTGAGCAGCAGCGCATCAGCCCCGGAGAGCACGCGGGCGAAATCCTCGAACAAATCCCGCGTCCGGCTGTAGCGATGCGGCTGGAAAGCGAGCACGACCCGCCGCCCCGGCCAGCCTTCCCGTGCCGCCTCCAGCACGGCCGCGATCTCGCGCGGGTGGTGGCCGTAATCGTCCACTAGACGGACACGCCTGCCTTCGAGATAGAGATCGCCGCAAGGTTGAAAGCGCCGGTCAATTCCGGCGAACTCCGTTAGACCCTGCACGATGGCCTGGCGCGATACACCGAGCTCCGAGGCCACCGCAATCGCCGCCAACGCATTCAGGGCGTTGTGTCGACCGGGCAAATTCAAATCCACCGCAAAGGGCGACTCGTCATCGATACGAACCGTGAAGCGGGTACGCAGGCCGTTTTGCACGAGGTCGGTGGCGCGCACGTCAGCATCGGTACTGTAGCCGTAGGTGCGGGCAGGGCGCGTAATACGCTCCATGAGGTGACGAATTTCCGGGTCGTCGATGCAAAGCACCGACAATCCGTAGAAGGGCAAGTGGTGCAGGAATTCGAGGAAGCTCGCACGCAGACGGGCGAAATCACCCTGGTAGGCACCCAGGTGATCCGCATCGATGTTCGTGACCACGGCCATCATTGGCTGCAGATAGAGAAAAGAGGCATCACTCTCGTCGGCTTCCGCCACCAGATAGCGGCCCGCGCCCAAGCGCGCGTGGCTTGCCGCGCTGTTGAGCCTGCCGCCGATCACGAACGTCGGGTCCAAGCCGCCCTCGGCGAGCAGACTCGCGATCAGACTGGTTACGGTGGTCTTGCCGTGCGTACCCGCCACGGCAACCCCGTAGCGAAAGCGCATCAGCTCCGCGAGCATTTCGGCACGCGGGACGACTGGTATGCGGAGCTGGCGCGCAGCCACCACCTCGCTGTTATCCGCGCCGACGGCGCTGGAAGTCACCACGGCGTCCATGTGCGCCACCCGCCGGCCATCGTGCTCATACCAAACACAAGCGCCGAGCTCGCTCAGGCGTCGGGTCACCGCGTTCTCGCGCAGATCCGAGCCGTAGACCTCATAACCAAGGTTCAGCAACACCTCGGCAATCCCGCCCATTCCGGAGCCGCCGATACCGACGAAGTAAATGCGCCGTACTCGCCTCATGGCGCCGGGGGCGTTCGGATCCCATGTGCCGTTCACTGCCACGCTCATGCCGCCCACTCCAGGCACAACGCCGCCACGGACGCCGTCGCCTGCGGACGCCCCTGCTCGCGCGCGCGCTGTGCCATGACCGAGAGTCGATCGCGATCATCGAGCAGGCTCCCGAGCACCCGGCTCAGATGCGCAGCGGTAAGCTCCTGCTCCGGAACGACGACCGCCGCACCCGCGCGACTGAGATAGCGGGCATTGGCCGTCTGGTGGTCATCCACGGCGTGCGGGAACGGCACCAATATCGCTGGCACACCCGCGACAGTCAGTTCGGCGACAGTCAGCGCGCCGGCGCGGCAAACCACCAGGTCGGCCCAGCCGTACGCTTCGGCCATATCATCGATGAAGGCGCTCACCGTGGCGGCAACCGCACAGCGGCGATAGGCCTCCCGAGCCTGCGCCAAGGTCCGCTCACCCGCCTGATGCCACACGATGGGGCGCTGCTGCGCTGCGAGCGTGGCAAGCGCCGCGGGGATGACCGCGTTCAGCACGGCGGCGCCCTGGCTGCCGCCCAGAACCAGCAACCGCGGTGCGGCACCGCGGCGCGCCGCATAACGCAGCCGCGGGCTCGGAACGCGCGTGATCTCGGCGCGCACCGGGTTGCCAGTCCACACGCCGTTCACGCGCCCGCCTCCAAGGCTTCCCGGATAGCCCGTCATCACGACCCGAGCCAGCCGTCGCAGGAGCCGATTGGTCATGCCGGCAGTGATGTTCTGCTCGTGAATCAGCAACGGCCGACGCAGTAGCCAGGCCGCCAATGCCCCCGGCCCGGAGACGTAGCCGCCCATGCCCAGTACCGCTTTCGGCCGGTAGCGGCGCACCAATTGCAACGCCCCCCACAAGGCGCGCAACAGCATGGCCGGGGCGGCGAGCCAGCCTCGCCAGCCGCTGCCGCGCAAGCCCCGGACATCCAGCCACTCCATAGCGATTCCCGTTGCCGGGACCACCCGTGCCTCCAGACCGCGGCGCGTGCCCACCCAGATCACATCGACACGCCGCCGCCGCAACTCCTCGGCAACGGCAAGGGCCGGAAATACATGACCGCCGGTTCCGCCGGCTAGAATCATCACGAGCGCGCCTTTCATACCGCGCCCTCCCTCGTCACGGCGGTGGCACCCACGGCGGCCAGCCGATTCTCGTAGTCGACGCGCAGCAGCAGGGTGAGCATGAGCACGGTGATCACCAAGCTGCTGCCGCCATAGCTCATGAGCGGCAAAGTCATCCCTTTGGTGGGTAGCAACCCCATGTTGACGCCGATATTCAGGAAAGCCTGCAACCCCAACCAGATGCCTGCGGCGTAGGCGAAATAGCCGCCGAACCGCCGCTCCGCGATCATCGACTGCGCTGCGATCCGAAAGGCTCGCCAGACGACGAACCCATAAAGCCCGATGGTCACGCTCGCGCCGGCGAAGCCGAGCTCTTCGGCCAGCACGGCGAAGAGAAAATCCGTGTGCGCTTCGGGCAGGTAGAACAGCTTCTCCACGCTATTACCGAGCCCCACCCCCAACCATTGTCCGCGGCCGATCGCGATCAATGACTGCGTGAGCTGAAATCCGGAATGGAAGGGGTCGGCCCAAGGATCAAGAAAACCCGTCAAGCGCTGCCAGCGATATGGCTCCGTGACGATTAGCGCCGCGCCCGTCGCCGCGACCGGCACGAGCAGCAAAGCGAAGTGCGTCAACGGCACGCCAGCGGTGAACAGCAGCGCCAGACCGGTCGCCATGAGCACGGCGGCGGCCCCGAAATCCGGCTCGAGCAGCAATAGCAACGAAACCAGCGCTAGAACCCCGAACGGGATCAGCAGACCGCTCAGCGTCGCTCGTACCGCCTCACCGCGCCGGACCAAATAGCCGGCGAGATAGAGAAAGACACACAGCTTGGCAATTTCTGAGACCTGCAGATTGAAGATGAGCAACGGCAACCAACGGGCGCTGCCGTTGACCGAATGGCCGACCCCGGGCACCAAAACCAGAATCAGCAACCCTACTGCCAGTGCCAGAAGCGCCACGCTGAACCGCTGCCACTGCAGCATCGGGACCCTCAGAAGAGGCCAGGCCAACAGCGCCGCGAACAGCAGATAGCCGCCCTGGCGGCGCAAATAGAACAACGGCTCGCCAAGCTCGCGGTCCGCAACCGCGACCGACGCGGAAATCACCATCACGAGGCCCAACGAGGCAATTGCCGTAAGCACGCCGATTAACGGCCAGTCCAGATTGGCCGTCAAAGGCGGCTCACGTCGGGCGCGCTCGCTGCGCGTAGCGGAACTGAACGCGGTCTCAGCCATGGATTGCAGCCTCCACCGCCTCGCGGAACGCCTCACCGCGCTCGGCGTAGTTCGAAAACATATCGAAGCTCGCGCAGGCCGGAGAGAGTAGGACGATGTCGCCGGGCCGTGCCAAGCGCGCGGCGCCCGCGACCGCCGCGGGCAGATCCGCGGCCGCTTCGATCCGGCAGGCATCGCGCAGGGCGCTCGCAATGCGCTCGGCGTCCTGGCCGAGCACCACGGCGGCGCGCGCGCGCTCACGAACCGCGCCGCGCAATTCCCGGAAACACTGCCCCTTGCCCTGGCCGCCCAGGATCAGGATCAACGGCCGATCAAGCCCGGCGATCGCCGCCAAGGTCGCCCCGACGTTGGTGCTCTTGGAGTCGTTGATCCAGAGCACCCCGTCATGCTTGACCACCGGCTCCATGCGATGCGCAAGACCTTTGAATGTCCGCAAGCCGGCTAGCAGGCCCGAAGCTGGCACCCCCGCCGCGCTGCCGAGCGCCAGCGCCGCGAGTGCATTGGCCTGGTTGTGGCGGCCAATCGGCTGGAAGACAGCGCTCGGCGCGAGTTTGTTGCGACCGTGGCAAAACCACGGTTCGCCGTGCCGATAGTCGATACCAAAGGTGCACGACTCGCGCGGTGCGGCGAGCGTGAAATAAAGCGTCTCGCGCCCCGCCTCGGCCAAGGCGCTAACCGCCGCGTCATCCGCATTGAGTACCATGACCCCGTTGCCGCGGAAGATAGCCGTCTTGGCCTCGATATAGTCGGCAAAGCTCGAATACCGGTCCAAATGGTCGGGGGCAATGTTGAGAACGCTCGCCGCACAGGCGTTGAGACTGTGAACGCTTTCGAGCTGAAAACTCGAGAGCTCGAGCACATAGAGCTGTACCTGCGGGAGCCGCAACAAATCCAACGCCGGCGGCCCGAAATTGCCGCCAACCGCCACGTTGACCCCGCCCGCTCGCGCCATCTCGCCGAGCAATGCGGTGACCGTGCTCTTGCCGTTGGTCCCGGTAACGGCGAGCACCGGTGCCGAGGCGGTGCGGGCAAACAGCTCGATATCCCCGATAATGGGGATACCACGATCGCGCGCCGCGCACAGCGCAGGCTCCGTGAGCGGGACACCCGGACTGACGATGATCTCTTCGGCCCCCATCAACATACTTTGATCGATACCGCCGCTGGTAACGCTGACCTCCGGGAAAGCCGCACGCAAGGCGGCGAGCTGCGGCGGACGTGAGCGGCTATCGGTCACGGCGACCCGCCAGCCCCCGGCGAGCAGATGGCGCACGCACGAGAGGCCCGTTTCCCCGAGCCCGACGACCGCTTTGTCAACCCTGCCCGCCATCATCGACTCCCGGCGCTCAACGCAGCTTCAGCGTTGCCAGTCCAACGAGGACCAGAATGATAGTGACGATCCAGAACCGCACGATCACGCGTGGCTCCGGACATCCCTTGAGCTCGAAATGATGGTGCAGCGGCGCCATACGCAGCACGCGCTGACCGGTCAATTTGAAGGCGACCACCTGCAACATGACCGAAAGCGTCTCGACCACGAATACGCCGCCCATGACAAAGAGCACCAATTCCTGCCGCACCTCCACGGCCAGCACACCCAGCGCGGCGCCTAATGACAGCGCGCCTACATCGCCCATGAACACCAACGCTGGGTAGGTGTTGAACCAAAGAAAACCCAGCCCGGCACCCACCAGGGCCCCGCAGAAAACCACCGCCTCGCCCACCCCGCTGATGTAGGGAATACCGAGGTATTGAGCGAAGTTGATGTGGCCGGTGGCATAGACGAACACGGCCAGCGCGGCGCCAACCAGAAGCGTCGGCACAATGGCCAGTCCATCGAGACCATCGGTGAGGTTCACGGCGTTGGAAGAACCTACGATGACGAAATAGCTCAACGGCACGAATAGCCAGCCCAGAGGAATTTGCACGGACTTGAAAAAGGGAACGATCAGAGCGGTCTCGATCGGTGTTTGCGCGGTGGCGAACAGCACCAAGGCGACCACCAGCCCGAGCGCCGACTGCCAGCTGTATTTGATGCGCGCCGAGAGTCCCTTGCTGTTGCCATGGGTGAGCTTGAGATAATCATCCACCCCGCCGATCAAACCAAAGGCGAGGGTGGCGAGCAAAACGATCCACACGAAGCGGTTGGCGAGGTCGCTCCACAACAGCGTCGAGACGGTGATGCTCAGCAAGATCAGCGCACCGCCCATCGTCGGTGTACCGGCCTTGGAGAGGTGAGTCCGCGGGCCGTCCTGGCGAATCTGCTGCCCGACCTGATACTGCGTGAGCCAACGGATGAGCACGGGGCCGACGGCCAGCGATATGATCAGCGAGGTCAGCGCTCCGACAATGGCGCGAAAAGTCAGATACTGGACGACATTGAATGCACCGTGGTATTGCGCCAACCATTCCGCCAGGATCAGCAACACGTTCAATCCTCCGACCCGGCCACGTTGGGCTTTTCGATCACCAAACGCTCCGCGATGCGGTCCATGACCGCCGCGCGTGAGCCTTTGATGAGCACCATCACGTCCGGGCCAAGCTCACTGGCGAGCGCTTCGACCAGCGATTCGCGATTATCGAAGCAAACGGCCCCGGCTCCGAACCCGACGGCGGTTTCCGTAGCAAGCTCACCGATTGCGAACAGGCGTTCCACGCCCCCTGCCCGAGCTAGCCACCCGGCGCGCCGATGCCGACGCCGGGCCGTATTGCCCAGCTCGGCCATATCGCCCAAAACCAGCCAGCGCCGGCCCGAACCCTCGGCTAATACCCGTATCGCCGCGGCCAGTGAGGCGGGGTTGGCATTGTACGTATCGTCAAGAATGCGGGCGCCGCGAATCCCCTCGCGCCAGCACAGACGCCCCGGCAGTGGGCGCATCGCTTCCAGCCCGGCACGGACCGTCGAGCCGGGCACCTCGAGCGCCAACGCCGCTGCCGCGCTGGCCAGCGCATTGAGCCGGTTGTGGCGCCCGGGCAATTGCAAACGGACCGGCAAGACCTCGCCGTGCCAGTGCAGCTCCAGCTCGCCCCCGGCAGCGTTGACGCCGCGGAGCTCGGCATGGCGGCCGAAGCCGAAGGTGATGCAGCGCCGGGACCCGGCCAGCCGCCGCCAAAGATCCGCAAAGGCATCGTCGGCGTTGATTACGGCGATACCGTCCTCGGGAAGCGCTTCGAAGAGCTCCCCCTTGCCGCGCGCGACGCCGGCCACCGATCCAAAACCGCCCAGATGGGCGGGACCGGCGTTGGTGACGACACCGACGCTCGGGCGAGCCCACTGCGCCAGGCAGCGAATGTCCCCGCGCGCTCCGGCACCGAGTTCGAGGACGGCGTAGCGATAGCCGCGCTGCAGACGACACAGGGTCAAAGGCAAACCGAGTTCATTGTTGTAATTCCCCGCTGTCGCGAGCGTCTCCCCGCTTTGCGAGAGGATCGCCGCCAACATTCCCTTTACGGTGGTTTTGCCGTTGCTCCCGGTAACCGCGACGACCCGAGTCGCGTTGCACTGCCGTCGCACCCAGCAGCCCAACGCAGACAGGGTCCGGCGCGCATCGTCGACGATCCACTGCGCCAAAGAATCGGATACGGCTCGCTCGAGCAATGCCGCTGCCGCACCGGCGCGACGCGCGGCGGTGACGAAGTCGTGGCCGTCGCTGCGCCGGCCGGAAAGGGCGACGAAGAGCTCGCCGGGCTGTATCTCGCGCGAGTCGATCGCGGCGCCGACGATTTCTCGGTCCGAACCGCGCAAATGCCCGCCGAGGTCCGCGATCAGACGGCTGAGCGGCACCGAGTCCATCAATGCAACTCCCTGAGTGCGCGTTTCACGCTCTCACGGTCGCTGTAAGGCAACCGCTGCGCTCCGACGAGCTGGTACTCCTCGTGGCCCTTGCCGGCAATCAGTACCGCATCCTCGGAGGCAGCCGCCCGGATGCTATGGATGACCGCTTCGCGACGATCGGTGATGACGCGCACCCGGCCGCCCGACCCGGGGCCGAGACCTGCCTGAATCTCGGCGATAATGCGCCGCGGATCTTCGGTCCGCGGATTGTCATTGGTTATGATGATTCGATCGGCGGTGGCGCCGACGAGCGCGCCCATGAGCGGGCGTTTCCCGCGATCACGATCACCGCCGCAGCCGAAAACGCACCAGATGCGCCCGGAAAAGTGCTCGCGCATTGCCCGCAACGCCGCCTGCAAACCTGCCGGCGTATGCGCGTAGTCGATCACCACCCAGGGGCGGCCATCGCCGCCGTAGCGTTCCATCCGCCCCCGGACCGGCTGCAACACCGACAGACACTCCAAGGCCTCGCGAAGCGGTATTCCCACTGCGAGCAAGACGCCGAGCGTCGCGAGCACGTTCGCCGCATTGAAGCGGCCCAGCAGGCCGACACGGACGGTGCCGCGAGCGCCGTAGGCGTCCAGCGCCAACTGCAGCCCGCCCGGCTGTGGCGTATGGCGTAAGCAGCGCAGCTCAGCCGCTGCGTCGCCGGCCACGGAATAGCCAATCACGCGCGCCTGACGCACGCCGGCTCGTATCTGCTGACCGAATTCATCGTCGACGTTGACAACGACGGTTGGCGGCTCGGGTCGCTGGAACAGCGAGGCCTTGGCCCGCGCATAGGCGGCCTGCGTAGGATGATAATCGAGATGGTCCCGGCTGAGGTTCGTAAGGACGGCGATGTCAAAATCGATCCCGGCGACGCGCTGCTGATGCAGCGCGTGTGAGGACACTTCGATCACGACCGCGCGCGCGCCACGATGACGCAATTCAGCCAGCTCGCGCTGCAGTGTTACCGGATCCGGTGTCGTCAGATTACTCGCCATCGCCAGATGGCCCGGCATTCCGCAGCCAAGCGTCCCGACGATCCCACAGCTCTGGCCGTAGTGGGCCAGGGCGTGGCCAATGAACTGGCTGACCGACGTCTTCCCATCGGTGCCGGTCACGCCGATCGTGGTCATGGCGGTGGCGGGCTTCCCGTAGAAGCGGGCCGCGATGAGGCCGAGCTGTGCGTACAAGCGTGGCACCGCGATGCACGGCACCGCCTGTTCCGCGCAGCGCGCGTTCAACGCCTCGCCATCGATCCCTTGCACCGGCTGCCATAGAACCGCGACAGCTCCGCGAGAGAGCGCCTCGGCGAGAAACTCCGCGCCATGATGGGACATGCCCGGGACCGCCAGAAAAAGATAGCCGGGTCGCACCTCGCGGCTATCCAATGCAACCCCCTGGACCGCACGCTCGTCGGCCTCGATCCCGAACGGCTCGAGCAGCCCCCGCAACGGATAGCTATGCCGGGCCGCGGAAAGGATCATGGCGTCAACTCCCCGGCCGCCAAAAGCGCGGGGCGTTGCCGCAAACGGTTATCGGGCGGCACGTTGCGCAGCCGCAGCGCCCCCTCGACCACCTGGCGGAAGATCGGCGCGGCCACGAGTCCGCCGTAATATGCCTTACCGCTGGGCTCGTTGACGATCACCGTGCAGACAAAGCGTGGGCGGCTGGCCGGTGCGATTCCAGCGAACAGCGCCACGTAACGGCGCTCCGCGTAGCCACCGGATACGGACTTCTTCACGGTCCCCGTTTTGCCGGCGATTCGATAGCCCGGAATGGCCGCCTTGGGCGCCGTTCCCTCGCCGGAGACGACCTGTTCCATCATGGAACGCACCGCTCTTGCGCTGTGCGCGCTCATGACGCGTTGTCCCTGCGGTGCGCCGTTCAGGCGCTGCAGCGAGACCGGCAGTAGGAGGCCGTCATTGGCGATGGCGGTATATGCCTGAGCGAGCTGCAACGCGGTGGTGGAGATGCCGTAGCCAAATGCCAGGGTGGCCCGATCGATCGGGTAACGCGGCGGCCGCCCCGAGAGATAGCCGGCGGCCTCCCCCGGGAAACCGCTGCCGGTGGGATGACCAAAGCCAACGTTACCGAGCATTCGCCATACCGTCCCCGGCTTGAGATCGAGGGCGATTTTTGCGGCACCGACGTTACTCGACTTCTCGATCACCGTCGTCACATCGATGACCCCGTAATTGCGTACGTCGTGCACCGTGTCGCTCGCCACGCGCAGCACACCGGGGGCCGTATCGACGAGCGAATGAGGAGCGAACCGACCGCTGTCCAGCGCCGCAGCGATCGTGAAAGGTTTGAGACTCGAACCGGGCTCGAAAGCGTCCGTGACGGCACGATTGCGATAATGACTGGGTATCAGCTCGGCACGGTTGTTCGGGTTGAACGCCGGTTGATTGACCATCGCCAGCGCTTCACCCGTACGGGCGTCCAGCAACACCACGGAACCGGAGCGGGCGCCATGCTTTTGGATCGCGGATTTGAGGGCGCGGTAAGCGATGTATTGAAGCCGGCGGTCCAGACTCAGATCCAGGGCACGTCCCGGCTTGGGCTCGCGCAGCCGCTCGACATCCTCTATCACCCGTCCGAGTCGATCCTTGATCACCCGCTTCGCACCTGGCTGCCCCTGTAACCAGCTGTCGTAAGCGAGCTCCATCCCTTCCTGACCCCGATCGTCGATATCGGTAAAGCCAACGACTTGCCCGGTCACCTCACCGGCGGGATAGAAACGCCGGTATTCGCGCTGCAGCGCCACGCCGGGCAGCCTCAAGCCGACCACCTTTTCACCCAGACTCGGCATGACACGTCGGCGCAGATAGACAAACTCCCGATCACGACGGGCTTGCAGATCCGCGAGGAGACGCTCAGGGGCAAGCCCCAGCATTTCACTCAGGCGGGTAATCTTATCTTTGCTTGCCAACAACAAATCGCCGGGATCAGCCCAGACCGAATCCACCGGCGTGCTAATCGCAAGCGGCTCGCCGTTGCGGTCGCGGATCATTCCCCGGTGAGCGGGAATTTCCAGCTCCCGCAAAAATCTCGTATCACCTTGATTGAGAAGAAACTCTCTTTGCAGGACCTGCAAATCCACGGCACGCCAGATCAAACCGCCGGCAAAGGCGACAAAGCAACACAGCAGCACTATTGGGCGCCACTTGGGCAGCGGTCGCGGCTTGCCGTCCGATGCATGCCTGATCAATTTTGGTCCCCCACTTCGCCCACCGCCTTCAGGACAGTCAAAAAGTTATTGTCTGTCGGTCGCTAAAATCACCACGTCACTCTGGTTCGGCATCCTCATTTCAAGACGCTCGCGAGCGATACGCTCGATGCGCCCGTGCGTTGCCCAGGCACCTTGCTCGAGCTGCAGCCTGCCCCACTCGGTGTTGAGCTGATCACGCTTTTGCTGCAGGTCTTGCAGCTCTATGAACAACCGTCGACTTTTATGTTTGCTGTAGACGACCCCGACAGCAGAGCCGACGACCAGTGCGACCAGCACGAGCGTCACCACGGGCCGGACCGTCACGGCAAACGTTCCGCCACGCGGAGCACGGCGCTGCGGGCCCGCGGATTGATGCTTATCTCATCGGGATCCGGACGTACCGGTTTGGCCGGGCGTCGAAACCGTGGCCGCATGGCTTGCGCCACGATAGGGATGCCCGGCGGTAGATCGCCGATGCGGCTGTTATCACGCATGAAGCGCTTCACCAACCGGTCCTCTAATGAATGGAAACTGATCACCACCAGACGGGCGCCGGAGCCGAGCAAATCGCAAATCTCCGAGAGCAACTGTCGCAACTCGCCCAATTCGTCGTTTATCGCGATTCGAATGGCCTGGAAGGTCCGGGTGGCGGGGTGCTTATCGAGTTCCCGGCGCGGAACGGCCGCGGCGATCAACTCGGCGAGCGCGCAGGTCGTGCGCGGCAGCTCTCCGGCTTGACGGGACGCAACGATGGCTTGCGCGATTCGCCGGGCGTAGCGCTCTTCGCCGTATTCCCTGATAACACCCTCTATCTCCGCAGGCGGCGCCTTGGCAAGCCACATTGCCGCTGACACGCCGCGGGATGCATCCATGCGCATGTCAAGCGGCCCTTCGCGCAAGAAGCTGAAACCACGCTGCGCCTGGTCAAGCTGCGGAGATGAGACACCCAAATCGAGCAATACGCCGTCGATGCGCCCGCGGATACCGTGCGCAGTGGCAAGCGTACCCAGTTCGGCGAACGAACCATGATGGACAAAGCAGCGTGAATCGGCCGCGAATTCCTGCCGCGCTCGGCTTATGGCGGCTGGATCCTTGTCGATCAGCCACATCCGACCGCCCGCGCCTAACTGAGCCAGGATCGCCGCAGCATGCCCGCCACAGCCAAAGGTTCCATCCACGTAAACTCCATTGGCTCGAACCCGCAAAGCGTCGACAGCCGCCTGGAGCAGCACCGGGCGGTGCCGTCCCGGAAGGCGCGACTGCGCCTCAGAGTGAGAGCGCTTCGAGTTCCTCAGGGAGTTCATTCTCCTGTGCGGCCTCCGCGAGCCATTGGTCGCGCCTCTCGTCCCAAGTCAGCTCATCCCAGAGCTCGAACTTGTTGCCTTGGCCGATTAGCACGGTGCGCTTTTCCAACCCCGCAAATTCCCGCAGTGGCGGCGGCACGAGAATACGGCCGTTGCCGTCGAGCTGACATTCTGTGGCATGGCCGATGAGCAGTCTCTGCAACCGTCGCGCCGTGCGGTTCAGGGCCGGGAGCCTGATCAACTTTTGCTCTATTCGCTCCCATTCGGGAAACGGATAAATAAGGAGGCAATGATCGCGATCCACTGTCACCACAACCTGGCCGTCGCTGCCCTGAATGAGCTTGTCGCGGTAACGGCTGGGAAAAGCCATCCGTCCCTTGATGTCCAGGTTTATTTGGGTGACGCCACGAAACACCCGGACCCCCTACCAAGCCCCCTTGGCTCCATTCATCACCACTCTTCCCCACTTTTGTCCACACTGTAGAATTACCTGCATCCAACGTCAAGCCACGCATTTTTTATTTATTCCTTTTTTAACAAAGCCTTATAAAACATAGCATTATATTGCATCGCAACATACAATGCCTGAATAATTCATTTAATTACGAAAATAGGGAGCTCAGGATCCGCAGGCGTAAACGCAAAAAAATACAACTGTATAATATGCCAGGCAGGAGGGCATTAAAGGCGAATCGGTCGCTGGAGTAGACGGGAAGCCAGCCTGTAAGCCGGGTTCTGTCGAGGGCAGCCAGTCCTCTGGAGTGCGCGTCACCGCGCACCTCAAGCGACCTACCCGGAAGCCGTGCGGGCCACACGCTTGCTTCCCTATTTGGTCTTGCTCCAGGTGGGGTTTACCGTGCCACGGAATGTTGCCATCCGCGCGGTGCGCTCTTACCGCACCTTTTCACCCTTGCCTGAGCCCGTCGCCGGGCCATCGGCGGTATGTTTTCTGCGGCACTTTCCGTCGGCTCACGCCGCCCAGGTGTTACCTGGCACCTTGCCCTGAGGAGCCCGGACTTTCCTCCACGCCGCAAGCGGCATAGCGACTGCCCGGCCGACTTCCCGTCCAGTGATCAGCTTAGCGCACCGCGGAGAAAGACGCACCGTCAATGCCGTCGTCCCAAGGCAAGGCGATAGAGCGTGTTGCGAGAGGCGCCGGTCAACCGAGCCGCCAAACGTGCCGCCTGTTTCACGGGCAGCTCTTCGAGCAACAATTCAAGTACCGTCTCGGGCGAAAGGCGAGCGGGCTGCGTTGGTTGCGCCTCAATACAAGCACCCGCCACGACGAGCACGAACTCGCCCCGCTCGCGCTCCGCCTGCGAGGCGACCCAGTCCGCCAATCCAGCCAGCGTGTCGAGCCGAACCGTTTCGTAACGTTTGGTCAATTCCCGGGCGAGCGAGGCCATGCGGTCCGGCCCGAAAACGGCGGCCAGATCCTGCAAGGCCGCCCCGATACGATGGCTCGATTCCAAGAAGCACAGGGTGCGCGGTTCGCGGCATAACTTCTCGAGATGGCGCCGACGCGCGCTCGCTCGCGACGGCAGAAATCCCTCGAAGACGAAACGATCCGTGGGTAACCCGGCCACCGAAAGAGCGGCAATGATACTGCAGGCACCCGGAATCGGCGAGACCGGAAGCCCTCTAGCGCGCGCCTCGCGAACCAAGCGAAAGCCCGGATCGTTGATCAGCGGCGTGCCGGCATCACTGACCAAGGCAACGGCCCCCCCTGCCTCCAGGCGCGCCAGAAGCGCAGGCAGACGTTGCGCTTCGTTATGCTCATGGAGACTGATCAACGGCTTATCAATACCGAAATACGAGAGCAGCCGGCGAGTGTGCCGCGTATCCTCGGCGGCAATCACAGCCACCTCAGCCAGCACCTCGAGCGCACGACGGCTGATGTCGGCGAGGTTACCGATCGGCGTGGCGACCACATACAACACCCCCGGGTTCGATTGACAGGCTGGCTCTTGCATCCGGATACTTGTGCTGTCGATTGGGAAGCGCTAGCGTGGCCCGCCTGAGAGCGTGGGCAAACGCTCCATGAGTTTGTGGCCTCCTCGGCGCGGAACCACCGCGCCCATTCTAATCCATACTGCCTGGCGGTTCGCTCCAATATCCGAGATGTCGAGCGATCCGGCTGATATTCGGCCTCAACCGCGCCGGAGGCGGTTAAACGCCGTGGCACAACCAGGGCTCTGCGTGATCCGTTCTGTGAGCAGGCTGCCAATGGAATCTGGCTGACGTGACGACTACCAATTGGATGGCTGCATCGCTCGTAGGCCCGATCGCCCGCTTGCTCGGCGTTCTTGCTGGATTGTTGTACTTGGCTGGTTGCGCACTCGCGCCGGGTGGCTCCGAGCGCTCGCCCGCCGCCTTCGAGCCACTGCTTCGCCAGGCTGTTGCGGCCCGGGCAAGCGGTGAGCTGGCTCGCAGCGCCCCCCTTTACGAGCAGGCGGCAGCCGCTGCCCCGTCACCGAAACAAGATGAGCTCCGCCTTCAGGCGGCCCGCCTCTATCTCCAACTCGAGAAGCCGCAGCGGGCGCGGGCGCTTTGGGAACAAACACGCCGTGGCGCGCTGCCGGCTCCCGTTATGGCCTTGCGGCGCCTCGTCCAAGCAGAGCTTGCGCTCGCCGCCGGCGACGCCGCCGGCGCCGTAGCCGCGCTGCGTGAGCAATCCGCGCCGATCCCGGAGGAGCTTCAGGCGCCGTGGCTGGCTGTGGCGGCCGATGCCCGGCTGGCCGCAGGAGAGGCCCTCACTGCTGCCCGACTGCGCAGCGAGGGCGATGCGCTGCTCCACACGCCTTCGGAACGCCGAGCCAATCGCCAAAAGCTGTGGTCCGCTCTTCTCGCTGTCCCCATGGCACAGCTCGTCGAGCGCATCCCCCCTGTTCCCAACCGCTTCGGCGGCTGGCTGGAGCTGGCTTATTTTTATCGCACCCGGCAGATCGACGTCCAGGCGCTGACGGCCGCCCTGCACGCTTGGGAACAGCGCTATCCGGAGCATCCCGTCGATGGAGCATTTCTCGAGCGCTTGCTGAACTCGGCTCGTCGCTCACTGCAACAACCCGAGGTGCTCGCCTTGTTGTTGCCACTCTCGGGTTCCTTGGCCGCAGTCGGCAGCGCCGTCCAACACGGCTTCCTCGCCGCCTATTATCAGGACCCTCCGCAGCAAAGACCGATGCTGCGTGTTTACGATGTCGGCGAGGCCGGCACGGATAGCCTGAGCGCTTACCAGGATGCCGTGGCGGCGGGAGCCGACGTCATTATCGGGCCGCTCACCAAGGAGGCGCTGCAACGCCTTACGGTCCTGGATTTTGCCTCCCCACCCGTTTTGGCTCTCAATCGCCTCCCCACCTCGGCCACGAGCACCGAAGGGCTATATCAGTTTGGTCTGGCACCGGAAGACGATGCCTTCGCGGCCGCGGAACTCGCTTGGCAGCGCGGCTATGAGA
This sequence comes from Nitrococcus sp., assembly GCF_059432795.1. Lineage (NCBI taxonomy): Bacteria > Pseudomonadati > Pseudomonadota > Gammaproteobacteria > Chromatiales > Ectothiorhodospiraceae > Nitrococcus > Nitrococcus sp. The sequence goes on from NZ_JBXWZQ010000080.1 coordinate 58,900, forward strand.
CGGCGGTGAGCCTCACTGCGAACAGCGATTGGGGTGAACGGGTGGCAAACGCGTTCCAGCAACGCTTTCAAGCGCTGGGCGGCCGCGTGCTCGAGCGGACAACCTATACGCCCGGCACGAGTGATTTCGGGGAGCCCATTGAAGCACTACTCAATCTCGATGTCAGCACACGCCGATACAAGCAGCTACGGGCTTTGTTGCGTCGGGACATTCAGTTCCAACCACGACGCCGTCGGGACATGGACTGTCTGTTTATCGGCGCATTCCCCCGGGAAGCGCGCCTCATCCGGCCACAACTGCGTTTTCACCACGGGATCGGCGTACCGATAATCGCCACGGCGCAGGCCTACGAGGGAACGCCTCAACCGGCGGCGGATCGTGATATGGACGGTTTGCTGCTCGCCGATATTCCCTGGCTGATGCCAGGCGCTGAGGCGAACCCCGCCGGGCCTCTCTCCCGCAATCGCCTCGCTGCGCTTTGGCCGGAGAGTACGCGGCACTTCCCGCGCCTCTACGCCCTCGGTATGGATGCTTACCGGCTTGCTCCCGTCATCACGCTCATGCAAGGCGACAACGGCTTGCAACTCGAAGGACAGACCGGCCAACTGACAATCGATGCGAGCGGCGTTATCCACCGCGACCTACGCCCGGCCCATTTCGTCAATGGAGTCTTGCAACCGCTGGCCGCCCCCGCGGAACCGCCTGACCGACAAGCCGATACGGCCACCCGCCATGACTAGGCATACGGGTTCGCGCGCGCTGGGTAGACAAGCCGAGGCCCGCGCCCTCGAATTCCTTTGTCACCGTGGTTTGCATTGTCTGCACCGCAATTTCCACACGCGCGCGGGAGAAATCGATCTGATCATGGAGGACAGCGGCGACATCGTGTTCGTCGAGGTACGCCAGCGGGCGACCAAGCGCTACGGCGGGGCACTCGAGAGCGTGACCCTGGTGAAACAGCGGCGACTGATCGCGGCCGCCCGCTACTATCTGCTCGCGTACGCGCCAAACGCCGCCTGTCGTTTCGATGTGGTTGCCCTAGACGGCCAACACGGGATCGAGTGGATACGCGACGCCTTCCAAGTGACTGCCTGAAAAACGGACGCGGTGTGCCATGCAAGCGCATGAAAGAGTGGCTCAACAGTTTCTCGAGAGCATCCAATCACTGCGAGATGCGCTGGATCGATCCATCCCAGCCATTGTCCAGGCCGCCGACACCATGGCGGGTTGCCTGCGCGGCAACGGCAAAATTCTATGCTGCGGCAACGGCGGCTCCGCCGCCGCGGCACAACATTTTTCCTCCGAGCTGCTCAATCGCTTCGAAATGGAGCGACCGGGGCTCCCGGCAATGGCACTCACTACCGTCAGCTCCACACTGACCTCGATCGCCAACGACTACGACTACGGCCAGGTGTTCGCCAAGCAGATTCGGGCAATCGGCCGCCCAGGAGATGTGCTTCTGGCGCTGAGCACGAGCGGCAACAGTGCTAAC